>JAQCDI010000136.1 GCA_027620595.1 Bacteroidota bacterium
AGGTGTCGGTTGGCCCAGACATCGGCGCTGTCCTGGGCCACATAGATGGGCAGATCCCCGAAAAAGCGGATACCCCGCTCGTTGCAATAGGACTTGAGATCCATCCACTGCTGTTCGAACAGGTATTGCCAGAACTTGCGCATCCGGATGCCTTCGGCGTGTGCCCGCTCATAGGCCATGAGGGCGGACGGTTCGCGGTCCCGGAGCGCAGGCGCCCACGTGGTCCACTCGCGTTCCTCATGATCGGTCTTGATGGATTCGAACAGGGTCCAATCGTCGAGCCAGCCGGCGTTGCGAGCACACCAGGTGTCGAACGCCTCCCATTCCGAGGGTGAAGCCTGCTGCTCGAAGCGGTCCCATGCCCGCCGCAGCAGGTTCATCTTGAAAGCGCTTACACGATCGAACAAAACATGGTCGACCGGAAAGGCGGGCAGCTCACCTGCATCTTCCGTCGTCAGCCACCCTTCTTCCATCAACCGTTCGGGCGAAATCAGCAACGCGTTTCCGGCATAGGTCGACGGCGCGGCGTACGGGGAATACCCGTACCCGGTGGGCACCAACGGCAGCACCTGCCACAGGGTCTGTCCCGATTCGGCCAGGAAATCGGCAAACCGGTAGGCTTCCGGCCCCAGATCCCCGATGCCGAACCGGGAAGGCAAAGAGGTGATGTGCAGCAGCAGTCCGCTGGCGCGGTGAGCGGCGTGGCTTTCGGGCATGGCCGAATCCAATGGGAGGATGAGGTGACGCGTAACGGGGAGGGAAAGTAGGCATCGACACACAAAAATCCTGCAGGGTGGTTTCCCTCCAGGACCGCTCCTTTTCTGTAACATGCGGGTCGGCCCGGTCGTATCCTGCCCTTTGCGCCCCATGACCAACGACAGGCCCATGAAGGAACTGCTCGCCATTCTTACGCCCGCCGACTACCGTTTCCTGGCCGGCATCATGGAAAGCCCGCTCAATCAGACCGATGACGGTGGCTTCCTGGAAAAAGTGGCGGCGCTCGAGGCAGCGGACACAGCAGAAAACCGGGATGCCATCGAGGCGCAGTTCGAGCAGGACTTCCGCTACCTCGGTTCGTCCGAAATCATGTATGTCTTCCGCTCCCTCACCGGATCGGAACGCGGCGCGCCCTTCCAGGAAATCGTCCGCGACGTGGCGCGTTCCCTGAAGGTGGACGCCAACCTGCTGGGCTCGGACCGCGATGTGGTGGAGCGTCTGGCGGAATCCTATGCCACCCAGCAGTTTGCCGACCTTCAACCCGAGGAGCAGCAGAAATTGCTTGAGGATCTCGGAGTGGACGCCCAGAAAGCGCGAGCCTTCCTGGCCCGGTCCGCCGGTGTTTTCGCCCTTCCGATGCTCATCGAGGCCTTCAACATCGTCATCGTGCAGGGGCTGATCAAGACCATCATCTTCGGCACCATTGCCCGTATCATCGGCTCCCAGCTGGCCTCCAAGCTGTTTGCCTTCCTGGTGGGCCGCATGCCATGGTGGGTCTCCTGGATCGGACCGGCTGCCTGGACCCTGTCCATCGGCTGGACCGCATTGGACCTGCAGGGCCCGGCCACGCGCAAGACCCTTCCGGCCGTCCTCTATCTGGGCCTTTGCTCCCTGCGCCAGCGTCACGGCGTGTCGGCCGCTGACGCCTGACCGGCCTCCCGGAATCGGGAATAGGTTCGCCCGATCAGCCGCTCCACCACGTCCTGCTCCACATCCGGCAGCATCGACGCGCGAACCGCACTGGCGCCCGCTGTGTCGATGACGATCGAGGCCAGCGAAAGCCGACGCTGGAACCAGGTGGCCTCCCACCCCGCCGTCTGGATCTTGCCCACCGGCACCATCCAGCGGGACCGGCGAATCACCCCGCTTCGAAGGGCCACCCAGGTATCGGACTCCGCCCACTGCATGGCGCGGAAACGCCACCAGGACCACAGCCCCAACAGAGGCAGCGACGCCAGAAGCCACCAGGCCTGTTCGAACCAGATCTGGCCGATACCCACCAGCACGCCCAAGCCCACGATCGAACGCGCCATGAACCGCCGCATCGTAAGGGGTGACACGCGCTGCCAATCCGCGGGCGGATGGGCAATGCCGATGGCGGCAAGGACGGCTTCGATTTCCGGCATCCGGGCAAACGGCACGGCCACCTGATTCCCACTCTCCTGGACGTTGATACCCATTGTCTGCAGTTCAAGTCGGTACCAACCGAAAAATTCCATGACGGGATTGGTCACGATCAGGTAGGCCTGCACACGGGCCAGCGGTATCGTGCCCTCCTTGAGCGTGAGCAGCCCGTGCGAGCGATGCAGCTTGTCCCCCACCCGTTGCAGCCGGAAGGCATACCATCGATTGAGCGTAACGGCAATGCCCGTCAGCCAGCCGAGCAGCACGGCCGCCAGGCCGCCCCCTACCGCCGCCAGGCCCGGCGACGCCTCGGCCTGCGCCCTGAGCGGCTCGAGTGGTCCGCGCATGAGCCAGGTCAAGAGCAGCTCCGGATCCGGTTCGATGTACTGCAGGAAAGAGAACATGACGGCGATGTAGAGCAGCGAAAAGCGGAACGCACCGGCCATCAGGACCCGCGGCGGCGCCATGCGGACGAGCACTTCACCGTCGGCGGATGCCACAGAGCCTGATGAAGTCGGTTCGCCCGAATCCTGCAAGGGAGAGGTCGAGGCGGTCTCCGGCGCCTGCTCCAGCTGCTGCTGCATGCGCCGGACCAAGGCCCGCACCTGGTGCGCTTCGGCCACCGACACATATTCGAGCGAACCTTCGGCCCGGGCGCTGCCGGCCGTGTAGACCAGCACTTTGGCCGTCCCGAGCATACGCTGCAGGGGTGCCTGCTCGATCTCGATGTTCTGGATGCGATCCACCGGGATGTTGCGGCTGCGCCGGGTAAGGACCCCCGAATGGATGATCAGCTCATGTGGCGTAACCCAGTAGCGGAAACGCAGGTAGTGCAGCGTGATCCACGGCACGATGAACAAGAGGTACATCGCGGCAATGATCAGGTTGAACCAGGCCATCGAATCCCCGCCGCGCAGGATGGGCAGGAGGATGAAGAAGAGACCCGGAAGGGAGACCAGGAACCGCTGAACCATGGTCAGCGGATGAAGGCGTCGCGCCGTCAGGGCGGCGTCGGGCAGGTCAGGATGGGATCGGTCGGCCGCTTCCATCACAGGGCCTGATCCGTGATGAACTGCTTCATCTCATCGCGCAGGTCTTCCGCAACGTGCTGCTGCAAACCTGGCAGGACCACGTCGCTCGAGCGGGTGCCGGCCGTATGCACGATCAGCTTGGCAACGTCGAACTCCCGCTCGAACACGTCCTGGGACACGTCCAGGTGCTGTATGCGGCGCAGAGGAATGATGGTGTGGACGCGGTTGAAGATACCCCGCACCAGCAGGAGTTCTTCATCGCCCAGGCGGTAGCCCCAGTAGCGGTAGCGCAGCGGCGGCAGGAACCACGCCAAGGACCCGAAAATGGCCAGCACGATGAGAGTCCACACTCCGAAGGGCAGCATCCGGTCAGACTGGAAGGCATTCAGGATGTCCCAGATGAGGACACCCACCGTCAGCGCTCCTGCAAACAATCCCGTTTTCAGACGCCAGACCCTGACGATCCCCGGATCAAGCGGTGTGAGGGCGTCAAACGGGACGCCGCCGAAGGGACGCTCTGGGGCAGGAGCAGGAGATTCCACGGGCGCAGGAGTTGATGAAGCCGCTTGAACGCCTCAGGAAGCGTCCGTATCCCTGGGGTTGCCATCAAGGTGTGCGGGACCTTCCTGGATGCGGAATACGAAGGCCGCGAGCAGGGAACCTGCGAGCGGCCCTGCCCCCCACACCCAGGCGTGGGCCCAGTCTGCGGAGCGGCCTTCCACGATCAGTGCGGCCAGGGCAACGACAGGGTTGAAGGCAGCGCCCGAGATGCCGCCGACGGCAACAATCCCCGCCGTCACCGTCAGCCCGATGGCAATGCCGTAATAGGGATTGCCACGGGTACGTGCGGCCAGAGCCACCTGAAGGATCACAAGGACGAGCAGGAACGTGAAGGCCACCTCGGCCAATAGTGCGGACACGCCGGGCACAGAAGTCCCCACGGCCATCCGGAACGGTTCGCCCCCCATCCATACGGCGCCTGTCCACGCACCGCCGAGCGCCCCGACGAGCTGCGACCCCACGTAGAGGAAGGCTTCCCTCGTCCCGATGGCACGCCGCATCCAGAAACCGAGCGTGGCCGCCGGATTGTAGTGGGCGCCGGACACCGGACCGCCCATGTAGATGAGGGCCGCGAGTCCGAGTCCGATGATCAGGGCGGCCGTGTCCGGCGCCTGTCCCACCGCCAATACAATGACCAGCATCAGGAAAAACGTTCCGATGCCCTCGGTAACCAGCCGTGCCGACAGCGTCGGGCGATCCATGTCAATCCTCCAGCAGCATATCGGAGTAGGAACACCGCTCCAGATCGTCTTCCGACAAGCTGAAGGCGGCCATGAACAGTTGGCATTGCGCAAGCAGCTCCGCCTCGGAGCGCGTCCCATCCGCGTCGATGGCTTCAATCTCGAGGAACGTGCCCAGCCCCTCGACCCGGTCGAGGTGGATCTTGACGTTGTCCACGAACCGGATCTCGCGCCGCTTGTCCACGACCACCAGCACGCCCAACGCCCGCTCAAGCACGGCCTTCAGGGCAGGGTCGGGCGCCACGCGGTAAAGCAGCACGTCGGACGTCTTCGGACCGGCCTGGTCGGGCCGCATGTAGTGGATCAGGCTGTTTTCGATGGCGCCTTCGCGCAGCTTCAAGCGGCCCTCCGGCACACGGAAGTACGTGTCCACTTGATGGTCCACGCCCACTAGACGGGAGTCCATCCCGTCCAGCACCGCACGAACGGCATCATGATCGGCGCATCGCGCCTTGATCTCCACGTTCAGGCGCGCGCCGCTCCGCAACATATCCCGATCCCCGGCCTGACTCACTGACGGGCCATTTCTTCGCGGACGATGGCACGGATCACGTCCGTGTTGCGCCACGCCGCCACCTTGCGTCCGTTGATGTAGAGCGTCGGCGTCGAAGCCACCTGTGCCAGGCGACCTTTCTCCATATCTCCCAGCACGCGGTCGTGGACTTCCTCGCTCACCATGCACTCGGCAAATGCGCGCTCATCCCATCCGAGGTCGGTGGCAATGCGCGTGAAGAGCGTGGGCTGAAGGACCGCCTGGTTCTTGAACACTTCGTCGTGGTAGGACCAGAAATCCCCGAATTTCTCGGCGCAGACACTCGCTTTGGATGCGTTTCCGGCCTGCGGGTGCAGCTGCGCCGTCATGTTGGGGTTGATCGTGCTGTCGAGCGGGTAGTTCATGAAGACCACCTTGACGTCGTCCTCATATTCGAACAGCGTCGGACGCAGATGGAATGCACTCTGCTGACAGGCCGGGCACTGGAAATCGGCAAACTCGACGATCTCGATCCCGGCGTCCGGGTTGCCCCAGATCGAGGCTTCCGGATCCACCTGCACGTCGTAGACCGGACCGCGGAAATGTCCTTCCACGGCCGCACTCACGTCCACACCGCCCGTGATATCCCGGGCGTGGTTGAGCGACCAAGCAAAGCCGATGCCGAACACGGCCAGGACAAACACGCCGATCTTGACGATCTGTGGCTCGAAGCCGGTTTCGCCAGCGTCCCCACGGATGCGGGCCACATAGTCCTTGAGGAAGGCCACGATGCCGACAGGCCCGTAGCCAAGGCCGGCGCTGAGGGAGCCCAGGATACCGAAGTTGGCCACGTACATGCCCACACAAACGAGGCAAAGCACGCCCAGCTCATAGAGGTGCCAGGCTTTGACGAAAGTGAAGAGCACCGCGCCCACGGCCAGCACAAGGGACATGGCCACGAACGAGGCCGGCTGACGCGTGCTGGACGCAGTGGCGCCAAAAAGCGCCGAAAGACCCGAGAAAACGTAGAAAAGGAAACCGAACCAGGCCACGGGCACACCGAACAGCTTGGCATAGCTCGACGCATTGGCCACATCGCAGTTCACAAAGTCGTTCAGCGAACAGCCGCTGGCTTCCACGATGCCCTGCAGTTCGATGTTGTAGGTCAGTTGCGTGGCGTAGAACGAAAGCGCGGCGCCGATACCGGCAAACACGACGGCCACCCAGAGGGCGGTGCGGTTCAGAGCGGGCTGCTGCGAGCGACGGGCGCGCTCCTTGCGACGGTTGGAGTTGGCCATGGAATCAGGAATGAGGTTGGTCGTTGTTTGCGTGGCCTGAACGCCACATCAGGGCTGCGGATTCCGCACACAGGCTGCAATATTCCTGTGTGTGGCGCACGGCCTCGGGCGCCCGGCTTCTCGGCAGGTGCTCGAACCCGAGCGAAGCGAAGAAGGCGGGCGCTGTTTCGGTCAGGAGGAAGATCGGTACATCGGCCTCGGACACAAGATGGTTCACCACCACCTGCCCCAGTCCCTGACCCCGACGCGTGGCATCCACAACCACGCTCCGGAGCAGTGCGGCTCCATCGAGCGGCTCAATCACACCGGCCGCCACCACCTGTCCTTCCTCCCGGACCACGGCAAAGCGGGCTATCAGTGGCGACACACCTTTTGTCGGCAATCCCGCCTCTCGAAGCAGGTTCTCGATCCGGTCCAGGTCCGAGGGGACGGCGCGTTCGACGCGGTACGTTTTCAAGTCAGGCGTCTCCAAGGTTGACGCGGACGGCCCGCAATCGGGACGGATCGCCCTGCGCAGCACCGGGTTCGGTCCAAACGACGAGCCAATCGTCCTCCAGGCGCTCCAGGCGGGGATAACCAACCGCCCGACCGGTCGATGTGCCGGCCACCTTGATGGCTTCCGTCATCCCACCACCCAGCGTCACACGCCGCATATACAGTCCGGTCGCAGAAGGATCTCCCCCCTCCATCCATAGCACCAGGGCCGCATCCGGCCCGTCCATGCGCAGGGCCGCGCGGCCCGCCGGACGACCCAGGTCCACGCGGACCGGTTCGGAAAGCGGCTGAATCGATTGCTCGTCCAGGAAACGGACCCAGACCTC
>JAQCDI010000137.1 GCA_027620595.1 Bacteroidota bacterium
AAAGGGCGCGGACTACACAATTATATTGTGGACCAGGCGGGGAGGGATCATCCCAACGCCAAGGTCGAATTCAAGCTGGGCGACGTGATTACCACCGTGATCCGGACGCAGAACGGTGAATCCATCATTGTCAGCCACGACACCAACCTGCCGCGCCCCTACTCCCTGGGTTTCCGGGTGCAGGGCGCGAAAGGCATCTGGATGGATCTGAACCGCTCCCTGATGATCGAGGGGCTGACCAAGCCGCACGAATGGTCTCCGGCCGCGGACTGGCTCTCGAAGTACGACCATCCGCTCTGGAAAAAGTATGCCGAGCGGGCCACAGGGTCCGGCCATGGCGGCATGGACTTCTTCGTGGATCACGCCTTCGTGGAATCCGTCAAGCGCGGCGTTGATACCCCCCTCGACGCCTATGATGCGGCGGCCTGGAGCGCCATCACACCGCTCTCCGAAGCTTCGATTGCGGCCGGCAACGCCCCGCAGGCGTTCCCGGACTTCACCCGGGGCCAGTGGATGAAGCGCAAGCCGGTGTTTGCCTTCGGTGACGACTATTGATCTCCTGAATCAGGCCCTCCAGGAGGAGGGCACCGTCCTGCTCGACGGCACCGGCGGCCGGAAGGGGAGTGCTTCCCTGCTGTTCCGGCGGCCGCGGGAAATCCTTGTGGCCCGAACGCCAGCGGACGTCCTTCCTGTGCTGGAGGCCGTGGAGCAGCGTTGCCGGGCCGGCCTTCACGCGGCCGGCTTCCTGGCCTACGAGGCGGGCGCGGCCTTCTGGGCCGACCGGTTTCCCTCCCTGGTTCCGGGCGAACCGCTTCCGGCCGGTGTGCCGCTTGTCTGGTTCGGCATCTATGAGGACGTCCTTTCCCTCGATGAGGTCCGCTTCGAGGCGTCGGAGCCCATATTCCTGCCGTTCCTGCATCCGGAAGAACCCCAGGGCGCGTTCGAACAGCGGGTCCGGGACATCCGTCACCTGATCCACGAAGGAGACGTCTATCAGGTAAACCATACCACCCGCTTCAGGGCCGTCTGGGAAGGCGACCCGGTGGACCTTTACCGAGCCCTGCGCACCCGTCAGCCCGTGGCCTGGGGTGGACTCCTGCGCTGTGGGGACTTCGACATCCTTTCCTTCTCCCCGGAGCTGTTCTTCGACCTCCGTGGCCAGCAGATCGAAGCCGAACCCATGAAGGGGACGGCTCCCCGGGGGGGAACTCGGGAGCAGGACGAGCAACTGGCACGCTGGCTGGAAGGCGACGAGAAGAACCGCGCCGAGAACCTGATGATCGTGGATCTGCTTCGCAATGACCTTTCCGTGGTTTGCGAGCCCGGCAGTGTCAGGGTCCCGGAGCGGTTCACGGTCCGGGCGTTGCCCAGCGTCCACCAGATGACCTCCAGGGTCAGCGGCCAGCTGCGTCCGGATGTCGGACTGCCCGAGCTCATGAGGGCCCTGTTTCCGTGCGGCTCCATCACAGGGGCCCCCAAGCTGCGCGCCATGCGTCGCATCGCGGAACTGGAATCCGGTCCGCGCGGGGTGTACTGCGGGGCCATCGGCTACGTGACCGGGTCCGGCGCCGAGCGTCGGTCCGTCTTCTCTGTAGCCATCCGGACGGCCGTCCTTTCGGGGACGGACCTGACGCTCGGCGCCGGTGGCGGCATCGTCTGGGATTCCGATCCAGCAGAGGAATACCGGGAAACCCTACTCAAGACGCGGTTTTTCGGATCGGAGCCACTGGCCGGTGGCGTCCAGCTCATCGAGACCCTGCGCGCCAATGCCCAGGGCAAGGTCCCCTGGCTGGCGTATCACAGGGACCGGTTGCGGCTTTCGGCAGCGGCATTGGGGTTCGCGCTGGAAGATGATGCTTTCGAAGCGGCCGTTCATCGCGCGCTCGTCAGTGCCCCGGGTTCGGAAGAGGGTTGGCGTATCCGGTTACTGCTTTCGCCGGATGGTACGATCACGGCAGAGGCCCGCCCGTTCGAGGATGCAGGACCGGATCCCTTGCCCATCTGCCTATCGGGGGTCAGGATGGCGTCCACACATCCCCGATACCACCACAAGACCACCGATCGGGGACCCTACGAAGAGGCCCGGCGGATGGCTCGGGAGGTGGGGTGTTTTGATGCGTTGCTTGTCAACGAACGCGACGAGATCACGGAAGGAGCCATCACGAATGTGTTCATCCGCGAAGGAGAGAGCTGGTATACCCCACCGCTGTCCTCAGGACTGCTCCCGGGCATCGGTCGGCGCGTGTTCCTGCTGCGTCATGCCGCCAAGGAGCGCATCCTGCGCCTGGAGGATCTGCGACGCGCCGAGGAGATCCGGGTCACGAACGCCGTAATCGGGGAGCGACCGGCCCGGTGGGTGGAATTGGACGGGTAAACTTCAAGGGCGCCCCCGGAAGTCGTCCATCGAGCGTGATACACCGAAGAAATCGGTGAGCCGGTCGTAGAGATCAACCGGCAACAGGCGCAGCGGAAATCCGGCATAGACAAACCAGGGCATGATGAGGCGTCGTTTGCCATTCTGTACGGCGCGATGGATGCGCGTGGCCACTTTTTCAGGGTCCAGGATGGGCAGCAGCCACGGGAATCGGGTCTTTACCCCGTCGAACATCCCGGTGTGGATGTAGAACGGGGCCACCAGGGTGGTACGAATCGGATGGCCGAGCCTTTTCATCTCGATCCGCAGGGCCTCGTCGAATCCAACGGCAGCAAACTTGCTGGCGCTGTAGGCAGAAAGGCGCGCCGTGGCGGCCAGGCCGCCGGCCGAGGCGACGGAGACGATATGTCCGAACCCCCGTTCGATCATGCCCGGCAGGACGGCCCTCACGGTGTGGAAATGCGCTTCGACGTTGATGGCAAATGTGCGTCGGACATCCTGGTCCGTGTGGTCGAGCAACCACTTTCCAGCCACGATGCCGGCGTTGTTGATCAGGATGTCCACGCCACCGACGGCTTGCTCCACATGGGTAAATACCCGGCGGATGGCCTCGGGATCGGCCAGGTCGAGTTGGAAGCCGTGGAAGGAGGGTCCCAAGGCGGTACTTGCGCGGTCCAGGGCATCCATATCGATGTCCAGGCCGACGACCGTGTCGCCGCCGGTCAGGAATCGGGCGGCGAGGAGGAGACCGATGCCGCTTCCGGCACCGGTGATGGCCACAATGCGAGGAGAGGAGTGCATGGCGGAAGATAACTCCGTACCAATCGGTTCAACGTCCCAGCCGAGGAAAGGACCCTGATTTCGGAGTGGGGCCTGTTGCATCGGATTCATACATTGTAGTCTTTGCCGCGTCCCATTTCCAGCCGCTTCCTTCCATGGACGAACGCTATCCAGCACCTGCCGCTTTCACCGAACGTGCCTACCTCGGATCCCGTGCAGCCTATGAGGCGATGTATCGCCGCAGCGTCGAGGACCCCGAAGCTTTCTGGCGGGACATGGGCCAGCGGATCGATTGGTTCAAGCCCTTCACCCGGGTCAAGAACACGTCCTGGGAACGCGAGAACGTCTCCATCCAGTGGTACGAGGACGGGACCACGAACGCAGCGCATAATGCACTGGATCGGCATCTGGCCACCCGGGGTGGACAGACAGCCTTGATCTTCGAGCCGGATGATCCCGCCGAACCGGCCCGACACATCAGCTATCGGGAACTGCATGCCGAGGTGGGTCGCCTGGCCAATGTGCTCAAGGCCAACGGGGTCAGAAAGGGGGATCGGGTCACGATCTACCTTCCCATGATTCCCGAGGCTGCGTACGCCATGCTGGCCTGCGCTCGCATCGGGGCCATCCACTCCGTGGTCTTCGGCGGCTTCAGCCCGGATTCCCTGGCCAGCCGCATCCAGGATTGCGATTCCACCGTGCTCATCACGGCCGATGAAGGCAAGCGGGGCGGCAAGTTCGTTCCGCTCAAGATGAACGCCGACAAGGCGCTCGAGCAGTGCCCCGGCGTGACGTGCACACTGGTGGCCCGGCGCAGCGGACGCGACGTCCCGATGACGCCGGGTCGGGACGTCTGGATGGATGAGGCCATGGCAAAGGCTTCGCCCGAATGCCCGGCCGAGGAGATGAACGCGGAAGATCCACTGTTCATCCTCTACACGAGCGGTTCGACCGGAAAACCCAAGGGCGTGCTGCACACGACCGGCGGTTATCAGGTCTGGGCCTCGCTGACCCACCAATATGTGTTCGACTACCACGAAGGGGACGTTTTCTGGTGCACGGCCGATGTGGGCTGGATTACAGGCCATTCCTACATCGTCTATGGCCCGCTGATCAACGGTGCCACCCAGGTCTTCTTCGAGGGCGTTCCCACCTGGCCCGACGCTTCGCGGTTCTGGCAAGTCGTGGACAAACATCGGGTCACCCAATTCTATACGGCCCCAACGGCCATCAGGGCCCTCATGCAGCAGGGCGCTTCGTTCGTCAGGGGCAGCTCCCGTTCTTCGCTCCGCCTGCTGGGAACGGTGGGCGAACCGATCAATCCGGAGGCCTGGCGCTGGTACAACGATGTGGTGGGAGAGGGGCGGTGTCCCATCGTGGACACCTGGTGGCAGACCGAGACCGGGGGCATCATGATCACACCGTTGCCGGGCGCCATTGATACCAAGCCCGGTTCTGCTACCGTGCCGTTCTTCGGTATCAAACCAGCCATCCTGACCGGGGACGGACACGTCCTTGAGGGGGCGGCCGAGGGCGTATTGGTCATTACCGATTCGTGGCCGGGGCAGGCCCGCACGGTCTACCGGGACCATGAGCGGTTCGTCCAGACCTATTTCTCCACGTTCGACAACCTGTATTTCACGGGAGACGGATGCCGGCGTGATGCGGACGGGTACTACTGGATCACAGGCCGTGTGGACGATGTCATCAATGTTTCCGGCCATCGGATGGGGACGGCCGAGGTGGAGTCGGCTCTGGTGGCGCACGCCACCGTGGCCGAGGCGGCCGTGGTCGGTTTCCCACACGATGTCAAGGGACAGGGCATTTACGCCTATGTCACCCTCAATACCGGTGTGCCCACGTCCGAGGACCTGCGCACGGAATTGATTCACCACGTCCGTGAGGTCATCGGGCCCATCGCAAAGCCAGATTTCATCCAATTCACGGACGGGCTGCCCAAGACCCGATCGGGCAAGATCATGCGCCGCATCCTGCGCAAGATTGCCGCCAACGATTACGGCAGTCTCGGGGATACTTCTACCCTGGCCGACGAATCGGTAGTCCAGCACTTGATCGATCATCGCCAGAATCGCTGACGCGGTCCGATTTGGCCGTCCTTTCCTGCTCTTTTGGAACGTTCTTCACGCTCTGCCGGAAGCGCTTTCCTACCTTTGCGCTTTCCCAATCCGGAGCCCATCCATAGCCCCCATGTCAGCAGATTCCTTCTCGCTCGAGTATCTCGGCATTTCGAATCAGAACATCTACCGCAACCTCTCCCGCGCCAAGCTCTATCAGGAAGCCATCCTGCATGAGGAAGGTGCTGCCATTTCCGATCTGGGCGGGCTCATGCTTCGCAGCGGCGCCAAGACGGGGCGCAGTCCGCAGGACAAGCGCGTGGTCCGCGTCGACGGTCTGACGGACGACGTCTGGTGGGGCAAGATCAACATCCCGCTCGAGCGCAGGAACTACGAAATCAACCGCGAACGGGCCATCGACTACTTCAACTCGGTAAAGCGGGTCTACGTTTTTGACGGCTTTGCAGGATGGGCGCCTGAGTACCGTCTCAAGGTCCGCGTGATCTGTACGCGGCCTTACCATGCGCTGTTCATGCAGAACATGCTGATCCGCCCGACCGCCGAGCAGCTTGCCGACTTCGATACGCCGGACTTCACGATCATGAATGCGGGTCGCTTCCCGGCCAACCGGCACACGGAGCAGATGTCGTCCAAGACCAGCATCGACCTCGATTTCGAGCGCAACGAGCTCACGATCCTGGGGACGGAATACGCCGGTGAGATGAAGAAGGGCGTATTCACGGTGATGCACTACCTCATGCCGAAGCAGGACGTCTTTTCGATGCACTGCTCGGCAAACGAAGGAGACGAGGGCGATGTGTCGCTCTTCTTCGGCCTCTCGGGCACCGGAAAAACAACCCTTTCAGCCGATCCGCGCCGCCACCTCATCGGGGATGATGAGCACTGCTGGAGCAACGACGGCGTATTCAACATCGAAGGTGGCTGCTACGCCAAGGCCATCGGTCTGTCCAAGGAGAAAGAGCCCGAGATCTACAATGCCATCCGGTTCGGTTCGGTGCTGGAAAACGTGATCTATGACGAAGCCACGCACGTCGTGGATTTCGACAACTCGAGCATAACGGAGAACACGCGCGTTGCCTATCCGATCGAGTTCATCGACAACGCCAAGATTCCCTGTGTGGGCGGCCACCCGAAGAACATCATCTTCCTGACCTACGATGCGTTCGGCGTCCTGCCGCCGGTGTCCAAGCTGACGCCCGAGCAGGCCATGTACCACTTCATCTCCGGGTATACGGCCAAAGTGGCTGGTACGGAAATGGGCGTGACGGAGCCGCAGGCAACGTTCTCGGCCTGCTTCGGAGGTGCTTTCCTCGTTCTGCATCCGGCGCGCTATGCCGAGATGCTGGCCGCCAAGATGCAGCAGCACGGCGCCACGGTCTGGATGGTCAACACCGGTATGACGGGCGGTGGCTACGGCGTGGGGCAGCGCATGAGCCTGAAGCATACCCGCGCCATCATCGACGCCATCCACGACGGGTCGCTCGAGGGTGTGGACTTTGTCCAGGACCCGGTTTTCGGCGTGTCCGTCCCGCAGGAGGTGCCGCACGTACCGTCCACGATCCTCAACCCCCGCTCGACGTGGACGGATGGTGCAGCCTACGATGCCGCTTCCCGCAAGCTGGCCGGACTGTTCAATCGCAACTTCGAGCAGTACAGCGAAGGAGCATCCCGCGAAGTGGCCGAGGCGGGTCCGAAAGCCTGAGCCCACGCGGTTCGATTGTCGAGACTGGGCGACTTTCCTCCGACAGGAGGAAAGGCGCTTCGGTATTCGGCGGGGGGGGCGGTTCCTTTT
>JAQCDI010000138.1 GCA_027620595.1 Bacteroidota bacterium
GGCCTTCCCGTCTTCTCTTCCCTTTGGGGGGCTCTCTTCTTCGGCGAGATCCCAACGCCACCGGCGCTGGGTGCCATGGCGCTCATCCTGGGTTCGCTGATTCTGGTCGTCAAAAGGGGCTGAAACCTCAGCTGCCGTGGCCGATTTCGCAGGTCATGTCGTTGCCGCAGCACATGGGAGACTTCACTTTGCCGTGACCATCGGGGCAACGGGAAACGGCTACCTGGGCGCCGGCCGGCGTTGTGATCGTGTCGTGGACGAGTTCCTTGCCGCAATGACCGCAGGTCATCGTTCCAACGCTCATGCCGCACTTGTTGCAGGTGTATGCTGCCATGACAATGTCCAAAGGGAGAAGTGAGTGTTTTGCCTACACCACAATCTAGCGGCGGGGGTCTACATTGTGCTCCGGAAAACCGCACATCAGACAGGCTCGCATGATGGATTATACCCGGGCGAGCAAGCTCTTCCTGAAAGGATTCCTCGGATTCCTGATCCTGACGGCCCTGTTGGCCATCTTCTCGATCCTGACCGATTCGTTCGGCAAGACGCAGGCCAAGATCCTGGGGACAAGCTCCATCATTTCGGCGGCGAGTATCCTGGCCATGGCCTGTGCAGCGTTCCTGGAGCGGAAGCGCATACCCTGGCTTGGCTTTTCCGGAATCGCGGCAGCCGTGATTGCGGCCGTTCTCTCGATTGCGGCCATCTGGATCGAGATCCAAGACCGGGATTTCATGCGCGTCATCATGACCTTCGTCGTGGCGGCCGTCGGCATGGCCCATGCCTTCCTCCTGGTGCTGCCCAAACTGGACTCCAATCAGGAGTGGGTGCAGAAAGCCTCGTCGACCGTCATCGGGACCCTGTGCACGTTGATCATCATCCTGATCTGGGGGGACTTCAACAGCGAGTGGTATGCCCGCATCCTGGGTGTGCTCGGCATCCTGACCGGCCTCGTCACCCTGGCAGTGCCGTTGATGATGCGGCTGCGCAAGGAAAACCACGGAACGCTCCGGACGCTGTCACTCACCGAGCGGGAGGATGGGCTGTTCACGGACAGCACAGGCACCGTCTACCGCGTCACCGAGGAGTCATAGCTCCGGGAAACGACGGGAATCGAGATCGGAAAAGCGTTTTTTGCGGTGAAGGTACCGATCGGACACGATCGACCCTCGATAGGGCAGAGGCACGAACGGCCCTTCCACCTTGCCGACCGATTTCTTGAGCCGGTGCGCGGCCGGGTAGGCGTGGGCAATGGCCAGGAACTCTTTCGGACGGCCCGAGAGCAGCGCTCGAAGGGCCGCAATCGAATCCAGCACCACGCGAACGGACAGCACGCGCAGCCAAATCCGTGGGGGCAGGTTGCGCCAGAGCATCAGAAGGTTGTTGCGGAAGTTGTAATAGGTCTTCATCGGATTGCCAGCCGCCAGGCTGCCGCCCCCGATGTGGTAGACCACTGAGTCCGGAACGCACTCGATCCGGTAGCCGAGCCGCCGGATGCGCCAGCACAGGTCGATCTCCTCCATGTGCATGAAGAAGGCCTCTTCCAGCCCGCCGGTCTCTTTCCACACGCTGCGGCGCACGGCCAGGCAGGTGCCCGAGGCCCAGAAGATGTCGGGCGAACCGTCATACTGGCCGAGGTCTTCTTCCAGCACGTCGAAGAGGCGGCCACGTGCAAATGGGTAGCCCCATCGGTCCAGGAAGCCGCCCGCAGCGCCCGAATACTCGAAGTGCTCCCGTTCCTGGAACTGGTGCAGTTTGGGCTGCGCTGCGCCCAGATCCTGAGCGGTGTCGAACCGCGCCACGATGGGCGAAAGCCAGTCCGGTGGCACCTCGACGTCATTGTTGAGCAGGATGATCAAGTCCCCGCGGGCATGCGCTGCGGCGGCGTTGTTGCCGCGGGCAAACCCCCAGTTCTCCGGGTGACGCACAATGCGAACGGAGGGGATGTACTCCTGTACCCATTCGGCGCTTCCGTCCGAGGAGGCGTTGTCGGCCAGGATGATCTCGTACCCGTCGAATCGCGTGGCCACAACGCTCGGCAGGCACTGCTTCAGGAGCGGCAGCGCATTCCACGAGACGATGATGATCGATACCCGCATGTCGGTCATTTCGACAGCCGGAAGGAGCGACGGTGATGGATGGTCGGGCCGTGCACGGCCAGGCCCTGGTAGTGGGACTCGGTGGGGTACCCCATGTTCGAGTCCCAACCGAACCCGGGATGCTCCACATGCAGCGCCAGCATCAACGCGTCGCGGTGGGTCTTGGCCAGGATCGACGCGGCAGCCACGCTGTGGCTCCGGGAGTCCCCTTTGACCAGGGTCCGCGCGGGCAATCCCAATCGCGGAATATCCGTGCTGCCGTCAATGAGCACATAGTCGGCCGATGGCTGCAGCGTGGTAACCGCACGCCGCATGGCCTCCATGGCGGCCCACAGGATGTTCAGACGGTCGATTTCTTCGGGCGAACACGTGGCCACGGACCAGGCAAGGGCCTGCGAGCGGATCTGTTCGGCCAATACTGCCCTCCGCTCGGCCGGGATCGCCTTGCTGTCGGTCACGCCCTCGATCCGCTGCCCGGGATGCAGGATCACGGCAGCCGCCACCACAGGACCTGCCAGGCAGCCCCGTCCGGCTTCGTCGGTTCCGGCAATGCGCCGGACGCCGCGGGCCAGCAGACGACGTTCGAAGGCCAGGTCATCGGGGAGGGTGTCTCCCGGGGCAAACAGCTCGTGCTGGGGAGGCGTCGTCATGGCGCAGCCTCGGTGTACTGGTCGGGCAGGTCGTTTTCGTAGAGGATGGTGTCCCCGGCAGTGCAGTGCTCCGCAATCCAGGCCCGGGCCTGGAACAGGGTCCGGACGGGATGGATGCGTTCGACGGGGAATCCGGCAGATTCCAGGCCCTCGCGGATGGGACGGGTCCGCTCCGGTCCCACCAGGAGGACATCGTCGGCTCCGGCGGCAATCTGCCCTCCGAAAGCGCGGTTCAGGTCCGCCTCCTGGGCGCCGAGCTCCACCATCCCCGGCGTTACGATGACGCGTCGTCCGGGCATTGCGCCCAGGACCTCGACGGCGTTCGCGGCGCCGACCGGGTTGCTGTTGAAGGCGTCATCAATGATGTTCAGGCCGTTTTCCTGGCGCAGGGCAAGGCGGTGGGGCACAGGTTTGGCCCGGGCGGCGCCGCGGACGGCCTGTCGCAGGCGCAGGCCGCAGACGAGCCCGACGCCGATGGCCAGGAGCAGGTTCAGGATGTTGTGCCGTCCCAGGAGCGTCGTGGCCACGGATGCTCGTTGGCCCGAAGGAAGGACCACCTCGAAGCGGGCGCCCCGGGCATCGTAGGTGATATGCTCGGCCCAGCAGTCCCCGTGCCCCGGCCGGGTGCTGACGACAAACAGCTTGCGCCCCTTGGCCTTTGCGCCGGAAAGGACCCGATCGTCGTCTCCGTTGACGACGGCCGTGCCGTCCTCGGCAAGGGCATCGATCAGGGACAGCTTCTCGGCGGCAATGGCCTCGATGCTGCCCATGGATTCGAGATGGGCCACGCCGATGCAAGTGACTACGGCCACATGGGGAGGGGCAATGTCCACCAGTTCCGCGATGTCTCCTTTGTGCCGGATACCCATTTCCAACACCATCATGGGGTGGTCGTCACTGAGTTGGTTGTTGATCACCGTGCAGATGCCCATCGGGGTGTTGAAGGACCCCGGGGTGGCCAGTACCGGGTAGCGCTGGGCCAGCACGTCCCGGACGGCGAATTTGACCGATGTCTTTCCGTAGGAGCCCGTGATGGCAATCGTCGTCAGGTCCGGACGATCGGCCAGTCGGGCGCGGGCCTCCCGTTTGAAACCCTGCTGGAACGCGTTTTCCAGGGGGTCGAGGAGTATGGCGGCCAGCGCCACGAGCCACGGGGCCAGGAGGTCGGCCGCCCAGAAACCGGCAAACCAGACGGCCAGGGAAGACACTACCGGGGTTGCGGCAGCCTTGGCGGTGCACCCCAACAGGAGCAGTACCTGCAGCAGGGCGGTAACGCCTGCCAGGCGCTTCATGCGGGCGGTCCAGACCGGAGGTTTCTTGGTACGGTCCCGACGATAGCGCCGCGAGGAGGCAAACGTGATGGCCCAGGCCAGGGACAGGATCCAGGGGGCAACGGGCCAGCCGTAGAAGGCCAGCTGCGTAGCCAGGACCAGCCAGAAGAGGCCCAGCAGGTGGGAGGGGCGCACCAGGAGATCCATCACCGGACCCTTGAGCTGGGCCCGGTACGGACGAACCTTGTATCCGGCCAGTTGCAAACGATGCAGGAAGAACCGTGTCCGGCGGCCAGCGCGCCAGCCGGCAAACAGTGTGGCCAGGATGAGGAGGGTGACGTTGGTAATCATGCGGCAGCGAGGCTCCGGACTGCGGCCGTCACGATATCGGGTCGGTCGAGGTGGGCGTAATGGCCGGCACCCTCGATGGTCGAGATGCCCGCCTCGGGCAGCAACGAGGCCATGCGATCCACCTGTTCGGCGGAAATGGCATCATCCTTCGAGCCCCGCAGGATCAGGACCGGTACCGTCACGTCAGGCAGGACGTCCTCGACGTAATGGTTCACCGTTTGAACGAAGGTCTCGCGCATGGCGCCTTCCAGTGCGCGGTAGTCCGAGGAGCCCAGCAGGCGCCAGAGGAGGGAATGGCGCAGCCAATCCAGGCCGGCATCCCGCAGCGGGCCCGGAAGCAACGCAAACGGAGCCTTCAGCACACGGGCTGTCCAGAAACGGATCCAGTAACCCGCCGTGCGCCGGCGGCGCACCCCCGAGGGGGCAATCAGGGTCATCCAGTCCACCCGATCCTTTCCACGTCCCGACCCCGTCCAGGACAGGGCCACCCGGCCTCCGTTGGAATGCCCCACGATGCCGCAGCGGGTCCATCCCAGGTGGTTCAGGACGCCCTCGAGGATGTCGATGTGTCCCTCGACGCTGTATCCCGCGGGGGGAGCCGGGGACTTGCCTTGACCCGGAAAGTCGAAGGCGGCCAAGCGGAACGAATCGGAAAGACCGGCCAGCAGGGGGCGCATCAGCTCGGTGGAGGCGCCCCAGCCGTGCAGCAGCAGGATGCGATCGGCGTCTTCGGGTCCCTCGACTTCCAGATGGATCCGCACGGGCGAACCGGCCAGCGTCAGCGTGAGCGGCGCGGGCGGGGTTGCATCGGAATTTTGCGGGAGCCTCATGGGGTTGGCGTTGTCGTGGGGCCTGCAACCCCCTATATTGGCCTCAAACGGGGCACCGAACCTGCCGAGTCGGCGGTCTGGTACTCCATGTGGCAAGCGGATCGAGTGTCTTTCGATCTGATCCGCCCCTGCGGGACGCCAGCGAAGTTTGACCGGGTCCACGTGGTTATTCCCCACCTTCTGGTTTCTTGTGGGGCATTGCGTGGCTCCTTCCCGGTCCTCCTTCTGCTCCGTCATCCGGGCGCAGGTTCGCCCGCAAGATAGTGATCGGAGGCATCAAGTCCGGACGCCCGGTGCCTCCATGCGTGCCTGTTTTCATCAACCATTCCCTGCGCTCCATGTCCACCAAACCCTTCTCCGGCATGCTGGAGATGATCGGCGACAAGAAATTCGGGTTCATCCGCGAGATGCGGCATGACCTGCCCAAGGGCAACGCCGACCCGTTCGTATCTCCGGCCATGATCAAGCGCGCCAAGCTGCGCGACGGGGTTTTACTCGAGGGCACCCTGCGTCGGGGACGGAAAGGTGACTGGCAGGTGCATCAGGTGGATACCGTGATGGGGCTTTCCGTCGCAGCGTGGGTGAAAACCCATGACTTCGACAAGGGCCATATCATCTATCCGGACCAGAAGCTGAACCTGATCACGAGCCCTACCAACTACACGACGCGCATCGTGGACCTTGCGGCACCGATCGGGAAAGGGCAGCGTGCCCTCATCGTGGCGCCTCCCCGCACCGGCAAGACCGTTCTGCTCAAGGAGATTGCTGCGGCCATCACGGCCAACCATCCTGAGGTGGAATTGGTGGCCCTCTTGGTGGACGAACGCCCCGAGGAAGTCACGGATTTCCGGCGCACCACAAGCGCCACGCTGTTTGCGTCCTCGAACGACCAGGACGAAGACAACCATGTGCGCGTATCCCAACTCTCCCTCGAGTACGCCAAGCGGCTCGTGGAAATGGGCAAGGATGTGGTCATGCTCCTCGACTCGCTGACCCGCCTGGGCCGCAACTTCAACCTCTACCAGCAGGGCAGCGGCCGGACCCTCTCGGGCGGTCTCGACGCCCGGGCCATGAACATTCCGCGCAAGATCTTCGGCGCGGCCCGCAATATCGAGGGCGGCGGCTCGCTGACGTTGATCGCCACGGCGCTCATCGAAACCGGATCGCGCATGGATGAGGTCATCTTCGAGGAGTTCAAGGGTACGGGCAATTCGGAGATCGTGCTGGACCGCGAACTGGCGGACAAGCGCATCTACCCGGCCATCAACCTGCGCAAGAGCGGTACCCGCAACGAGGAGCTGCTCATCGACCGGGACATGATCGATCAGCACCACCGGTTTTTCCGCGCGCTCAACAGCCGGCCCCCGGTGGACGCCATGATTGCCCTGCTGCGCCATATGCAGCAGGCTCCGACCAACGAGGCCCTGCTCAACGAACTCGTGCCGTCGCGCTGACAGCAGGGTTACGACCGTGCCCCGATCGGGTCTTTCCGTAGAACGGAACGAGAGGGGAGAGGATGCCGGGAGTCGAAAAGGAAGGATGGCCGCGGGAGAAGCTGTTCCAGCATGGATCACACGTCCTGGGCAACGAGGAATTGCTGGCCCTGGTACTGGGCACAGGTTCGCGTAACCGGACCAGCACGGAAGTGGCGCGCCGGTTGGTGCAATCGGCGCCTTCATTGCGGGACCTGGCCGCATGGGGCCCAAGGGATTTCAGTCGGATCGAAGGGATTGGACCCGGCAAGGGGG
>JAQCDI010000139.1 GCA_027620595.1 Bacteroidota bacterium
AATCACGGTATTGGTCCAGGGGGAGAGCGGTGTGGGCAAGGAGCTCTTTGCCCAGGCCATCCATGAAACGTCCCGCCGCCGGCACAAGCCGCTCCTGATCATGAACTGCGGGGCCATCCCCGAAGGATTGATCGAGTCGGAATTGTTCGGTGCCGAGAAAGGAGCCTACACCGGTGCCGTGGAGCGCCGGACCGGATATTTCGAGGAGGCGGACGGCGGATCGATTTTCCTGGACGAGATCGGGGAGATGCCCCTGACCGCCCAGGTCCGCCTGCTTCGTGTGCTGGAAACCGGCGAGTTCAGCCGGGTGGGTTCGACCAACATCCTGAAGAGCGATGTCCGTGTGATTGCGGCCACGAACAAGGATCTGGCGCGTGAAGTGGAGGCCGGTCGCTTCCGTGAGGATCTGTATTATCGTCTCTCCACCGTCATCCTCCACGTTCCGCCCCTGCGGGATCGGCGCGAGGACATCCTGCCCATTTTCGAACACTTCCAGTACCGGTTCGGACAGCGCTACAACTCGTCGCCGCCGGATCTGGACTACAGCGCCAAGGAGCTGTTGCTGCGCTACCGCTGGCCCGGCAACATCCGTGAGCTGCGCAACGTGGCCGAGCAGACGGTGGTGCTCATGCGCGGTGCATCGATCAGTGCCGAGGATCTGCAGCCGTATCTGCGCGGCGTCAATTCGCCGGGAGGCGGGATGGGTCTGGTGCCCTCCGGCCACCGCGGCACGTCGACCGAGGAGGACGGAACGGGCGCCCGGGAACGGGAGCTGATCTACCGCGCCCTGATCGAACTGCGGGGCGAGGTCAAGGAACTGAAAGACCAGATTGCCCAGTTGGTGGAGGCGGCACGTGCCGGCTCGCCGGTGACCGACCCGGGACGCATGCTGGTCTTGCACGAGGACCGCAATCCGGCCAGTCCCTTCATCGAGGATGCCCCGTTCGAGTTCGACGCCGATGCCGACGACCTGGCCTCCCTGATTGAAGAGCCCCCTGCATCGGATCTGCCCACCCTGGAACACGCCGAACGCACGCTGATCCTGTCCGCCCTGAAACGATTCGACAACAACCGCCGCCAAACGGCTGAGGCGCTGGGCATCAGCGAGCGCACGCTCTACCGCAAACTCAAGGACATCGAGGAGGGGCAGGATGCATAGGCTGTCTGCGTGGGTCCTTGTCCTGTTGCTGGTGCCGGGGTGTGCCTGGTACAGTTTTACCGGCGCCTCCATCCCTGAGCATCTCCAGACGGTGGCCATTCCGTTGGTCGAAGACAATACCGTGTCCACGGTAACCGGACTCGACGACGAAATGACGCGGTTGCTCGTGGACCGGTTCGTCCGACAGACGCGGCTCAACCTCGAGACCGACGAGCAGTCGGCCGATGCGTTGCTCCGGGTGGTCATCAACCGCTACACGAACCAGCCAACCTCCGTGTCCGGCCAGGAGCAGGCCACTCGAAACCGGGTCACCGTGGCCGTCCAGGTGACCTGGGTGGACCAGACCACGGGCACCGATCTTGTGAGCCGCTCCTTCTCCGCATTCGAGGAATACGACCCGTTCGACCCCTCCCAGGAGGAAACGGCGGCCTTTGCCGCGCTCGAGAAGATTGCCGACGACGTCTTTACTGCGGCCACGTCCAACTGGTAACGTATCTTGGGATCCGACCGGTCCCTCATCCCGCCCCGCAGGTCCAGCATCCACCCGCCCATGCCGCTGCCCGACATCCGACAAGCCGCCACGATGATCGAGGAAGGCCGGATCGAACCGGCCCGGACCGTGCTGCAGAACATCCTGCACAAAGTCCCCTCGCATCTTTCGGCCCGCGTGCTCCTGGCGCGCATCCTGGAGGCGGAAGGGGATCATGATGCTGCGCTCACGATGTGGAAACAGGCGGCCCTCCATGGCCCGGGCGTTCGCATCATCGAGGACGGGCTTCGCGAGGCGCTGCTCCGTGTCCGTTTCGGAGCGCCCCTCACCATCGGGCCCTTGCCGCCGGGTCCGGAGCTGACGACCACCGTCGCGGCGCCGTCCGGGATGCCCCCCGCTTCGACGGTCCCGCCGGTAGCCGCTCCCACAGGGACGCATGCCACGCCGGAGTTCCAGGATCTGGACAAGCTGATCCATGAGCTGGAAACGGCCTCCATCGTGCCCGACCCGGATATTCCCATGATTTCCGAGACCGATCTGGAGCCGGATATCGAGGATGTGGTTACCGAGACCCTGGCGCGTATCTATGCCAACCAGAGCTACTGGGTCGAAGCGGCGCAGGTCTATGAGAAGCTGGCCATCCAACACCCGGAACGCAAAGCTGAATTCCTGCAGCGCGCACGGGACATGAAAGCCAAGGGCAACGCGTGACAGCCCGGGACGGCAGCGGAACGCGGTTGGTGGCCGGGTGCATGTCCGGCACCAGCCTGGACGGGGTGGACGTGGCGCTTGTCCGGATTTCGGGCTCAGGCCGCGGCGTCCGGTTGATGCCCCTGGAGAGCGCTTCCTACCCGTATTCCGAGGATCTGAAGGCGCGCATCCTGGCTGTAGCCGACCCGTCGGCTCCCGGCGCCCTGACCACGGCCGCGGCACTGGCTGCGCTCAACGCCGAGCTGGCGGGTGTCTACGCGGCGGCCATCCGGCGTGCCGTTGACAGTGCCGGCCGGTCCCTGGCGGAGCTGGACCTCGCAGGATGCCACGGGCAGACGGTTTTCCACGATCCTTCGGCAGGCGTTACGCTGCAGTTGGGGGATCCGGCCCGCATGGCCCAGATCCTGGGCGTCACCGTGGTCGGGGACTTCCGGCAGGGGGACATGGCCCTGGGTGGCGAAGGGGCGCCGCTGGTGCCCTACATGGACTGGGTGCTCTTCGCCCATGACACCGAACACCGGCTCCTGCTCAATCTGGGCGGCATTGCCAACGTGACCAGCCTGCCACCTGGTTGTGACCGGGACGCCGTGCTGGCATTCGACACGGGCCCGGCCAACATGCTGCTCGACGGCCTGGCACAACGACTTGCGGGCGAACCGATGGACCGCGACGGAGCGCTGGCCCTGGCGGGACACGCCGATGTGCAGGTCGTCGAAGAGCTGATGCGGCACCCGTATTTTCATCGGCAGCCCCCCAAGTCCACGGGCCGGGAGCTGTTCAGCGCCGCCTACCTCGACGATTTCCTTGGGCGAACCGCGCATCTGAACGTAGAGGACCGCATGGCCACGGCGGCGGCTCTGACGGTCGAAAGTGTGGCCCGCGCTGTCCGTGATTTCCTGCCCGGTTCGCCGGAGCGGATGTGGGTCTCGGGGGGCGGGGTACACAACCTGGCCGTCATGCAGGGGCTGGCCTCGGCGCTGGGCGGCCTCGTGGTCGAGCCGCTTTCGGCCGCCGGGTACGATCCCGATGCCAAGGAAGCCCTCTGCTTCGCGCTGCTCGCCCACGAGGCCCTGAACGGCGTGGCCACCGGCATGCCGTCGGTCACCGGCGCCAGCGGCCGTGCATTTTCCGGAAAGATCTGTCCCGCCGGGACTCCGGCGGCCCACTGAGCGTTCGAGCGTTCCCATTCCACCTGTCGTTTTGCCCCATGAGCTCCACCTTTACCCCCATTGCCGCCCTCGGTGAATTCGGCCTGATCGACCGCATGAAGGAGCGACTGGCCGGCATTCCCCGCTCCGAGAATCTGATCGAGGGCATCGGAGACGACGCCGCGGTCTATCGCGCCGGAGACGGCGTCCTGCATGTCGTGACCACCGATGTCCTCATCGAGGGGGTCCACTTCGACCGTTCCTTCATTCCCATGTCGTTCCTGGGCTGGAAGGCCATCTCGGTCAATGTCAGCGATGTGGTGGCCATGAATGCCAAACCGCTCTACGCCACCGTGTCGGCCGGCATGCCACGCAACTTCTCGGTGGAAATGATGGATGGCCTCTATGACGGTATGGCCGAAGCGTGCAAGGCCTACGGCATGGAGCTCGTGGGAGGGGACACGTCAACGGCGCATGCTCTCTACCTGTCCATCACGGTCATCGGCGAGGTCCGCGAGCAGGATGTGGTCTTCCGCCGTGGCGCGCGCGTCGGGGACTACCTGTGCGTGAGTGGCGATGTGGGAGGTGCATTTGCCGGCCTCAAGGTCCTGCTCGATCAGCGCGAGCAACTCCAGAACCTCGGGGAAGCATACGAACCCGAGCTCGATGCTTTCCAGTATGTGATCCAGCGCCAGCTGCGCCCAAGGGCACGCCTGGATATCATCAAGGCATTGCGGGAGAAAGGGGTTCGCCCAACCTCCATGATCGACATTTCGGACGGGCTGGCCTCGGAAGTGCACCACATTGCGCGGCGCTCGGAGGTGGGCGCCACCGTCCGGATTCCGGCCGTTCCCTTCGATCCCGAGACCCGGGCCGTGGCCGATCAGTTCCTGGATGAAGTGGACGCCTACGCGCTCTTCGGTGGGGAAGACTACGAGCTGTTGTTCACGGTCGATCCGAAGGACGTACCCACGATCGACGACCTGGAAGGTGTGTCCGTGATCGGTACGATGGAAGAGGTGTCCAAGGGCGTCAGGGCCTATTCGCCCGACACCGGGTTGATGCCGCTCCACCCGGCAGGCTACCGCCATTTCGAGGGCCCGGGAGACCTGCCCGAATCCGGTTTGGATCTGGACGACTTGGACCTTTCAGGAGATGGTGCCTGACAAAACCGCCGATTCCAAGCGCATTGCTCCATTTTGAATGTAACATAATCAGTTACAATTGAAGAGAGGTGAGGAAAAGGGCAGAATGGGGTACCATATGGTTCACCCGTAACCCATTCCAATCTCCTGATCCATGAAGGTCTGTATCGTCGGCGCCTCCGGAAAACTCGGTCAATACATGGTCCAGCATTGTCTGGATCGTGGTTATGAGGTGGTGGGGGCGTGCCGCGAACAGAGCGTCCCGAAACTGGACGCGTTCAAGGACCGGATGACCATTCTTCCGGGTCCGACAAACGAACGGGAGCTGATCCGGAAAGCGGTTGCCGGATGCGACGGTGCCCTGACCGTCCTGGCACCCTGGGGCGTCCAGCAATACAGTTCCGGAACAGCGCAGGCGGTGATGGACTTTTCCGAGCCGCATGCCCGCCTCGTATTTTCCTGTGGCTGGCACATCACGCGGGACGGAAAGGATGTATACTCCTGGAGAATCCGGTTCATCGAAGGCGTTCTGGGCCCCATTTTCCGTTTCCTTCGCCTCGTGGAGCTCGATGACCAGATCGAAGCGGCGCGACGCATCTTTGCCTCCGAAACAAAATGGACCGTGGTGCGGGGCAGTGACCTTGAAGAGGGAGAAAGTGAGGGGCTGCCCGTGTGGAGTCGGCACGTGGGGGACCGGGTACTTGCCAGCAACCGGACGCGGCGGATAGATTTTGCCCTGTTCATGGTTCATGCACTGCCCGATGAAGACCTGATCCGCGAGGCACCGGCCATTGTGAGTCGGGCTTCCGAATCGGCACAAAAATGGGCCCACGAAGCGGGTCTCGCCTCATGAATGCACCCCTGGCTCCCCGTCGCCTGGCGTCCCTCGACGCACTGCGTGGCCTGACCATTGCGGCCATGCTGCTGGTCAACAATCCCGGCTCGTGGTCCCACATCTACTGGCCACTGGAGCATGCGGCCTGGAATGGCTGGACGTTCACCGATCTGGTCTTTCCATTCTTCCTTTTCATGGTCGGCGTGGCCATGATGTTCTCGTTTCCCAAGCGCATGGCCCGCGGGGATTCGCGGGGCCTGCTCATGACCCACGTCGTACAGCGGGCGGTGGCGCTCATGCTGCTGGGATGGTGGGGGGCCTCCTGGTCCCGCGTGTTCTGGGCGAACCAGGATGGGGATGCCTGGTCGGTCATCCTGCGCCTGGGATTCGTGGCGGGAGCCGTCGGGTCGGTGATCCTGCTGGCCGGGACGGAGCGCAGAAAGGCGTGGGGGATGGTATTGGGCGCCGGGGTGATCCTGTTCCTGGTCGGTGCATTCGGACGGGGGTGGGAGGACACACTGCTGGTCCGACTGGCTGGCCTGCGGATTCCCGGTGTGCTGGTGCGCATTGCGTGGTGTTACCTGCTGGCCTCCGCGCTGTGGTTCTGGATGCCCACGTGGAAATCCATGGTGGGCTGGATCGCAGGGCTGCTTGGCTTCTATTTCTTGTTCATGCTGTATGTCCCCATTCCCGGTTTCGGGATGCCGGATTTGACGCGTGCTTTTCCGACGGCCGAAACCCCTGTGGATGAGCTCTTCTCGAACTGGGCGTTCTACATCGATTACCACGTCCTGGGAGACCACACGTGGTCGGTGCGTCAGCTGCGCGATGCGAGTGGTGCGCTGATCTGGTCCTTCGACCCGGAGGGTATCATTTCCACCATCCCGGCCACGGCCTCGGTACTGCTGGGCATCCTGTCCGGCCAATGGCTCACGCGCGAGGACAAGGACGACGCCGAGAAATTGAATGGACTGTTCGTGGCCGCGGGTTGGCTGATGCTCCTGGGTTTGGTTTTGAGCATCTGGATGCCCATCAACAAGCGCATCTGGACGAGTTCGTACACCATTTTTACGGCCGGCATGGCCCTGGCAACGCTCGGCATCCTCTACCACGCCATCGACATGAAAGGCTGGACCTGGTTCACCCGGTGGTCCGGATGGATGGTGGCCTACGGCCGGAACGCCATCTTCGCCTTCGTAGCCTCCGGCATGATGGCTACGGCCATGTCCCTGATTACCGTGGGGGACACGTCTCTCAAGAATTGGCTCTACGAATCCCTGCCGGGATCGCCGAAGATGGCTTCCTTCCTGTTCGGCATTTCCTTCGTGACGTTCTGGGCCCTGATTGCCTGGGCCATGGATCGGAAGAAGTGGTATCTCAAACTCTGACCCGAAAGACCCATGACCGATCCGATAGACATGAAGACACTGGCCCGATGGGCCGGGGCCTTGTACCTC
>JAQCDI010000140.1 GCA_027620595.1 Bacteroidota bacterium
TGCTTTTTCTTGAGCATGAACAGTCCCGACTCAATACCCGTCACGAGGATCGTGCCGCTCTTGAAGTAGGGATAGTTGCTCCACGTACCGTTGAAACCGGCCTCGTTGTCGCCGACCGGGTTGACGTCGAAATATCCGACTTCAACAGGATTGGCCGGATCCGAGATGTCCAGGATGCGCAGTCCGGCGCTGTAGTTGGACTGGTACATGTAGTTGCCCTGGACGTATAGGTTGTGGTCCGAAGCAGCGGTGGTACCCATCATCTCCTGGACCAAGATCGGATCGTCCAGGTCGCGGACGTCGAAAATCAAGGTACGCGTGCGGCTCTGCTCGCCGGAGATCTCGTCGAGTTCGTCGTTGACGTAGAAGAACTCATGATTGTCCGTGAGCCATCCCTGGTGCGTGTATCCGGCATTCGGGTACTCGGCAGTGGAAAGCGCAATCGGGTTGTCCTTGTCCGTAACGTCAGCAATCGAAACGGCCGTTTCGTTTCCGCCGAAGCAGATTTCCTTGCCGGCATGCTCGGTGTCCGGTCCGGCATAGATCACACACTGGGCGTCATGCGAGTAGCCCGTACCGGCACGACCGGTGCCTTCATGGCCGAAGCAGCCACGGAAGGTCGGGTTGAGGGGGTCGTTGACGTCGATCATGTGCAGACCGCCACCGCAGGTTTCCCCACCGCTGTTGACACCAACGGCATAGGCAAAGCCGGTATCCTCGTTGATGACGATGTTGTGGGCCGAGCCGATCTCACCGTAGAAAGCGTCCGGAGCAAAGGTCTGCGGCTCGGTCACGGTGAGCAGGTGTGCCAGGTCGAAGACCTGCATGCCGTGCTGTCCGGAACCGTCAGCCACGATGAAGACGTGGTTGTTGAAGACCTTCATGTCGCGCCATGCGGCAGCGTTGGCGCCCGGCGTCATCGGCAGATCGCCGAGGTAGCGCGGGTTTTCGGGGTCGGTAACTTCAACGAACGACGTACCGTTGGTACGACCGGCCAGTGCGAACTCACGGCCCGAAGCCGGGTCGGTCCAGCCCCAGACGTCGTTCATGCGGATGCCTTTGGTGCCGCCCAGGTCGCCGAGGGAAACAAACGAGAGGAGATCCACTTCGGAGCAGTCGAATCCGTTGATGTCGCCGCTCTCGCAGTCCACTTTGCCGCCCGTGATGCTCGGGTAGAGATCCTGGTATTCGGTTTCCACCGTCTGCACCAGCTCCCAGCCGTTCTCGCCGCGCTGGAGGATGTGGGCCGCATCGTTGCCACCCTGACCGACAACGGCAACGTCACCGTCGACGGAAAAGGCGGTGGCGCCAGAGATATCGCCACCAAGCAGCATCTGCGCGCTGGTCACATTCTGGTCCACGCCGAGATACTGATAGACACCGGCCTGCGAAGCCATCCAGACCTCATTTCCGACCAGCGCAATCGGGTTGCCAGAATTGGGGCTCTGCGGCGCGTAGGGCAGCAGGATGCCTGCAAAGTTCCATGCGTTGCCACCGTTCATGTAGACGATGGCACCGCCGAGCATGCCACCGAGGCCGGGAGCGGCCACAACGGCCATCGGACCCTGCATGGCAATGCTCAGACCGAAGTTGGCATCATCGAGCAGACCGGGAAATTTCGGAAGGGTCGCTCCGCCTTTCCACTCATTGCTGGCCGCATCAAAGTGGTAGGCATAGACATCTCCCTGGGGAGGCGCGTCTTCCGACTGACCCGTGAACGGTGCACCAACAAGCAGGTTGGTGCCCGACATGGCCACTTGAAGGCCGAAAAATCCGCCCTGGCCATCGTACGGGCTCTGCAACGTGCTGTGCAGCATCCAGGCGCCGTTCATGCGATGGAATACGTAGACTGCTCCTTTCTGCTCATCGGTGCCTGCAGCACCCACGGCCGCCCAGTCTCCCGACAGGGCAATGGAGCGTCCGAACGAATCGCCTTCCTGTACGGTATCCGGCGTAAGCTTGCCGGTTTCCATCCAGTTTCCTTCGGCATCCCGCTCGAATACCCACACGCCGCCCTTCGAATTGTCAGCGGTGGTAGCACCCACGAGGAGTGTGTTGCCTTCAGCGGCCAGGGCACGACCGAAACGGTCGTCCTCACCGTTGTTGTCCGAACGGACCAGCTGGGCTGCCTGTGCCCACATGCCGTCATCGGACTTGCGGTAGACGTAGACGGAGGAGTTGGTGGCGTTCTGCCCCGACATGCCGACAATGATGTCGCCGACGGTCTGGGCTACTGCACCGCCGAACTGCTGGGCCTGGGCGTTCGTGCCGAGGGCAAAAAGCAGCATGGCGGACAGGAATGTCCAAATAGTCTTCTTCATGGCTTGGAGAGAAGTGAGCAAGGAAAATGGTTGTGGGGTTCGGCTTGGCCGTAGGGACGGGGAATCCCAGGCGTGTCTCACGGACCGGACCCGGAAAGGTTACATCAGGACCGTGGACGTCCGGACACGCCCATCAATGAGGAAACCCGTCGGGCGGTTCCGTGAAAACACGCTTGCGATACAGAAAAACGACGTCCGGGGCCAATTATTGTTGCGCGGAAGCACACGCCGCTGCGTCGTTGAACTCGAACCAGGGGCGGTAGGACGGATCGTCAGGATCCATGCAGCCGGCCAGGTTCAAGAGTCGAACCGATCGGAACTGCACGGGGTGGCTTTCGCTCTGCAGCGAGATGTGTCCGCCGGGCAACGGTTCTCCTTCCCGGAACCATGCTGGATCGGCGCCACTCACGCTGCCTCCTCCCATCTGCGGACCCGAATACGAGAGCACTGGCACACCTTCCACGAGATGGGTGATCAGCGAGTCCCCCAGGACAAGGATCTCCGCGGATACCCATTGATCTCCATGGAAGGTCGGGGAAGAGGAGTTCATGCAATGGCGCGTTTCGAGCTGCCCGTCCATCACCACATGCGTGCCCGGCGTGCACAGGTTGGCCGTGGAACGTTCATCCACTCCGTTCCCGCCGAGCAGTTGCACCTCAATGGAAATCGGGAAGTCCTGGTCCACGCCCATCGTAGACCCGGGCGGAGAATGGATCATGACACCGGAATTGCGGAACGCCCATCCAGGACCGCCGGGCACCTGCTCGCCATGGAACCGATACACCACATTGAGTCGATAATGGGAATAGGGCAGGTCGTAGAAGAGGTGACCGAATTCGTCGGAAAACCCCTCATAGCCACTGTAATCCACCGAGAGCAGGCTGTCGGTTACCCGGAACGTCTGCCGGGCATCTTCTCCCCAGGCCTCACCGCGGATCTTGGGGGTCCATCCCTTGAGGGAGTGCCCGTCAAAAAGATCTTCCCAGGCCTCGTCCTCGTTCCAGGAAGCCGGTTCTGTCGTGCAGGCCGGCAGGAGCAGCACGGCGACCAGGATGGTCGACAGGATCAGGACTTCACGCAACCTCGATACCATAGCGCTCCTTCAACACGTTCAGATGATGTTCGCAGTGTCCGGCCAGGATCCATCCCATGGCGCGGGCGGAAATGGGCCAGCCTGACGCGGTACCCACCCGCTCCAGCGCCTCCGGCCGCAGGCTGTCCATCAGGGTCATGACAGCCGTTCTGAGGCCCGAGAATTCGGCCAGCATACTGTCGAGGCCCCGATCGTCGAAATGCCCACCCCGGACAAAGACGGTCTGGTCCATGCCCGGCAGGGGCGTCGGATCGCCCCTGGAGATCCAGAGCAGCCGACCGCCGAAAATCCACTCGGTGTCCACCATGTGCCCGACCACCTGACGAACGGACCATTTTCCGTCCTCATATCGATAGTCCTCCTTTCCCGGAGGCACCTGACCGAGGGTCCGCTGCACACGATGCATCTGATCCACCAGGAACGCAATGAGATCCCCGTCCGGGGCGGCATTCAGATACCCCTGATAGAACGCGTTGTGTTCATCGGGGCCCGGTCGAATCGACCACGGAGAGGCGGATTGGACACTCATCAGACGCGGTAGGTATCGGCTTTCCAGTTTCGGATGGCCTGCTTGATGGACTTGGAATCCATCTTCTCGGCCACTGCCCGCTTGGCCAGATCAGGCCATTCAGCATCGGGGGCGAACCGCAGGGCCACGATCTGTGACATGGTCAGCGCCGGATCCAGATCCTGTCCCGTGAGGCGATGGGCCCGCATCTGCTCTTCAAGCCGGATGACGCGATCCTGGGCTTTCAACGCGAAAGCGCGGGCAAAGAATGCGATCAGACAGAGGGCCAGGTTGGTGGCCACGAGCAGGGATGCGGCGTACTGGGTGTCAGATCCCCATGCCGAATACAGATGGTAGGTGGACCCGATGAGGGTGAAGAACGCGATCGGGAAAGCCACGAAATGGAAAAGCGGTTCGTAGCGGGCGTGGTTGGCGTAGTTCTGTTCCGACATGGAAGTAGCAGGAATGATGGAAGGGACATGCTACGATAGGCAATTCCGGATCAATCCACACGGGGTCCAGCCCCCGTGGACGCAGCCGGCGGGATGGCTCAACGATACACGTCAAACAGGTAGGCGTACTTGATGGTCAGTCCCCGGTGTTCGGGCTCTCCCGGGAAGGTGGTGTCCTCCATGGTCAGGCTGTCCAACCGGTTGATGGAGTTGAACACCACGAAGAGGCCGGTATTGGCCTGCTGCAACCACCCGAACCGGACGTTCATGGACCACTGATCCCGCTGGTCGTTGTATTGACCGAGGGCCTGGAGGTAGATGCGGGGCGTGAAGGACCAGGAAAGCCGTGTCTGTAGCAGGTTGGTGTGGAAGGCACCGCCGGGCAGATCGACCCGGTTGTGGCCCAAGGCCACCTCCGCAGTCAGTTCATCGGACCAACGCATGTTGAGCCGTGGCACCCAGGCCCACCGCGTGCCTCCAAAGAATCCGCCAGTATTCAGGTTGACCTGCAACCGGACGGCATCCTTCTCAGGCATCATTGCCACCAGGGCCATCTCGGCGTGATCGTACTCATCGGCCGGGACGAAAACGCCATCGGCAATCTCGAACGCGTCACTCACCCCTTCGTAGGTCCAGTTGCGCCCGGTGTGGAATTCCCAGCCTGACCGGAATTCCCAGTGATTGTCCACGTGCAGGTAGCCGGTCTGCTGGAAACCGTCACGTTTCCAATATCCGCGGTAGTTGACATGCGGGCGCAATTCGAACAGGCCGAAGCGATCTTGCGGTCGGATGCGGCGGAAGACGGAGGTGCTGATCTTGCGGTAGTCCTGCCGACGAAGGAAGCCCAGTTCGGGATTGAAGGCTTCGGCCGTCTCCGTGTAACCCACGGAAATGGTGGTCGATTCGGTGGACCAGGTGGCGGCGGCGTTACCCGCCCATGCATTCCCGTCGATGCCGGGGGTCTCCGAGCGCGCCAAAAAGCCGGAGACGGTGCCGTATTCCCCGATACCCCATCGCACGTCCACCGCACCTACGTGGTTGCGGTCATCGTCCGGTGCATCACTGCTGGTCCCGATCCTCTGAGTAAGCAGGACGCCTGCCGCAGACCTGTTTCCGAATTCGCGCATCAGGCGCAGAACGCCGAAGTTGTTGGCCGGCGTTACACCAGAAACGGATTCGGTCTGCATTTCCAGCACCCCGACTTTCAAGTCCGCCAAACTCCCCGTGAGTCGTGCGCCGGCAAGGATGGGGACAGTTCCTCCGTTGGGATCGATCCCGATACGACGGGAAAAGAAGAGCTCGGCTTCTCCCTGCTCACCTACCGAGAACAAACCGGCGTTCTCCAGGAAGAATGGCCTTTTTTCGGGGAAGAAGAGCGAAAAGCGGTCCAGGTTGATCTGCTCCTCGTCCACCTCGACCTGGGCAAAATCTGTGTTGAACGTGGCATCCAGAGTCAGACTCGGGGTGATCGAGTACTTCAGATCCGCTCCGAAATCTGCCCGAACGTCTGTCTCGGGATCGGCCACCGTGTAGTCCCGTTTGGCTTTCGTCAACACATAGGGCAGCAACTTGAGGTTGCGGGCATCCGGAACAGCCACGCCGGTGAGCTGGCCTGCGTGGGTTACCCGGGTCAGGTCGAACTGCCGCTCGAGGGGGGCCCAGAAGGCCGTCTCATTGTTCCTTCGGATGACGCGTTCGAAGTTGATGCCCCAGGTCTGCTCCACTCCACGGGGATAGCGCAGCGTATTGAAGGGAATGGCAAACTCGACACTCCACCCCCCGTCGTGGACCCGGGTGACCACCTCCCAGGAAGCATCCCAATTCACATTCAGCCCTCCTCCGGAGCCGGCGCTCATGCGTCCTCCGAAGCCACTGCCCCCCGAGGCACCGATGAATTGGGCATCGTACTCGGCGCCGGCCACGTTTGTCCCGAACACGAATCCGTTCTGCCGGTCCCCGAACGTGTCCAGAATGAAGCGGAAGCTGTCCGAATTCTGCAGGGAAGCGTCCCGACGCCGATCGGCAACGATCAAGGCCGACGTGTCGTCGTCATACAGGATGACGCCCACAAACAGGGTTCCGCCGTGTACGCCGACCCGAACTTCGGTCTCGAAAGACGCAGGATCTCCGTCGTCCGGGGAAGTCTGGGTGAACCCGCTCGCGACCGCCACGCCGGTCCAGGCCGGATCGTCGGCCACCACCCCATCCAGGACGGGAGCGGCATCCAGCCGGGCCGCTGCCACGGAGGGCGCCTGCTGTGCCCGAGCCGGAACGGAAAAAGCTGCGAGGAGCAGCGGCAGGATCAGTCGTTTCATTCCTTGGCCCCGGGGGCGGTTGCGAGTTGGCGCGCAGAGGATTCGACGCGGGCATTCAGGGTGTCGAACCATTGCTGCAGCGTTTCCAGCCGTTCGTAGGCATGGTTGCCCGGGCGCTGGTCGGCGCCCATGACCATGGAGCGCAGGTAGCCGATCTGGTCCATGAGCATCGGGGGCGGGTAGCTGTCGGAATTGTCGGTTTCGAGTTCGGCTTTCACGGCTTCGA
>JAQCDI010000141.1 GCA_027620595.1 Bacteroidota bacterium
CCTACGTGATAACCCAGGCCCCCCGAGACTTCATATAGGCCGCCGTTGCCGCTGAATTCGTTGATGATGGGTGCGGACTGCGCAACCGATGGATCCGGATTGATCGAGCCGGTATCCTGGATGCGATAGGAGACGCGTGTGAAGGGAGCAATGGAGAGCCCCAGGCCCAGTTCGGAGGCAATCAGCGGGAAGGACAGGTGAACGCCTGAAAGCGAGCCCGATGCCAGGCGGCCGGACGCGAATCCGTCGGCGGACGTCGTAATGGATTCGTAGGAAAGGCCGCCGGCAAATCGGGTCAGGAACTGTTCCGAAAGCGATGCCGGATTCATCGGGTTGGGGTACAGGCTGGACGAGAGCGCATATCCGCCTCCTCCCATGGCCTGGCTCTTGCCCGATAGGTAGGTATGGCGCTGACCAAGTCCGAAGCGGCTGTAAACCGAACCGTCATTGGAGTTCTGGGCGCTCGCAACCGAAGGCAGGAGCACCAGGAGGGCCGTCACGACCAGGGAACGGAGCACGCGGCGGAGCGAATGGCAATTCATCATGGTGCGTGGCTCAATTGATGGGGGTGAGGGTCACGAGGGTCTCCACACCAGAGGAGGCGGCATCCACAGCGAAACTGACGAATCCGACCCCGCTCTGTCCGTTGGGGATGGAGATCTCGAATCGGTCCAACACCGATTTGCCCAGGTTGGCCGACTGGAAGACATTGGTCAGGGTGGTGCCATCCACAATGAAAACGCCATCGGTGTTGCGGGTCACTTCGGCGATTTCCAACCGTGTGCCTCCATCTGAAGACACGGCAGCAACCGAAATGACTCCCGGCAGGGGATGCAGAAATCCGTCCGGATACTGTGCACTCCAGTCTGTGGTAGTCAGTTTGAGGATCACTCGATGGATGAGTCCTTCTCCGAGTTGTTCGCCCGATATGGGAAGCCGGAGGTCCAGACTGCGAGTACCCCCGTCGTGAAGGATCCTTTGACCGGAGGGTGCCTCTACAGACGAGTCGTCGGTGAGCGTACCCACCTTGGACATCGGGTAGGAGACCGTATCGCCGGGAACGGCCGAAGCGCGAAGCTCCGATGCGCTGAAGCGTGCGCCCAAAACGACATTTCCATTCCTGGGCAGAAGGGCGAAGCCATGGAAGTCGTCGGCAAAGTCGCTGCTGCGGAGAACGGCATCGTTCTGGGATACCCACGAAGCAGGAAGGGGAAGCGTTACGACTCCTGTGGCAGCAGGTATGTCATACGTACCGATGAAGCTACCGGTGGCAATGACGGAGTCGGCCCTCAGCTGCGTGGATTGCCATGCTTGGGGAACCGAATAAAGGTCCATCTCAAGGACCGACGTAGTGTCCCCGTATCGATAGTCGATGTTCAATTTCAGGTCCGCCCAAGAAACGTTGCCGCTCAGGAAGGCAGTGTCGAATTGACTTCCGGGCACAAAATCGACGAATCCCCGGGACGACCAAGGGCCAATGATCGGGTCATCCACTTGACCGAAAAGCGCGCGGACAGAGCCCAGGGCTGTGTTGCCTCCCGTGAGGTCTCCACGCTCTACGGATTCCAGCGAAGCGCCGGTCAGGGAGATGACCTGGGTATTGTTGGACTGGGCGTCCAGGAGCCCCTGGCCCACGTTGGACGGGTCATCACACCCCGCCAGGAAGAGCAATGGGATGAGCAGGAGCACGACGAGGCCCCGACGGAAGGGGGCGGCTGCATCGGAAGAGGGAAAGAGAAGAGACAAAGCTGGAGGTCGGGTTGGTTTCGGTGCCGCACCCAGAACGGTGAACATGGACCGGCTGGTATGCGTCCGCTACAAAAACCGAAACCCCGAACGCGGCGTCACGGGGTTTCGGCTGGAAGGCCGGGGGCGTACAATGCCCGCCTTCCAAAGGATGTTTCCCCTTCACGGGGCATTAATGCGTCAGGCAGGCACACTGCTCAGCACACTGTCATACACCGCCGTGGCTTCGTCCATTTCCGCTTCCTTGCTGCCACTGAATACGGCAGTTTCCGAAGCGCCTGCAGCCATGCTTGGAGGCAGAACGGTGGCGTCGGCAAAGGCTTGGCCGGCCCCGGCGGGCGTCAGGCCCACCAGCTTTTCGTGTCCCTGGAGGCTGAGTCGGCCGAATCCACCCTCATCGAGTGTTGCCTCGAAGTTGACGGTATCCGGGGTGTAGACCACTCGAGCGTCCTTGAACAACTCATCTTCCCCGAACTCGGTGCGAAGCACGTACGGCACAAGACCGGCAAGCCAGCCGAAAGCATGGACGATATCCGGCTGCCAGCCAAGGTTGCGGATCGTGCGGATGACGGACCGGGCAAAGAACGCGGACCGTTCCAGGTTGTCGGCAAACAACTTGCCAGAGCGATCAGCAAACAAGCCCTTGCGCTTGAAGTAGTGATCATTATCCATGAAGTAGACCTGCAGCCGGATTCCCGGGATGGAGGCTACCTTGACCCGAAGGGTCTCCGTACGGTCTCCAAGGGTGATCTCACTGCCGGACAGACGGATCACTTCGTGCAGACGATTGCGACGTTCACTGACGGTGCCGTAGCGGGGCATCATGATCCTGGTTTCATACTTGCCGGATTCATGCAGGCTTTCGGGAAGGCTGCGTACGATGGGAGCTACTTCCGAATGGGAGGAAAATGGAGCCACTTCACCGGAGATGAAAAGAATCCTCGTCGCGTTTGCCATACCTGGTTAACGGGGTTAGATCACGTAATCGGGCGGTGAGCCATCGACGGGCGCAGGGGGGGCGATCCGAAGGCTGCTTGTGGCCAATTCGGATGCGGATCGCGGGAAAGAGGCCATTGGCCGGCTGTCCCTGAATTGGCAGGATGCGAACCCTGCTGATCACCTCCTTCTCCCGGTCGGGTGGCGCTGGTGTTCGTCACGGTCAGACGAGTAACACACAGAGCTTATAATTTACCAATATCATGCTGTTTTTTCAATACGATAGCCGCCGGAAACGAGAGGTTGTCCCCGGGATGCGGTTCCGGCGAGGAACATTCGCACGTTCCTGCGGCGTACCGCACGAAGGAAACAACCGCTCTCAAGGCGTCGCGCATCGATTTTGCCCTAATTACCGTGACGGATCAACCCTCCATCATCCTCTTTGACGGCGTCTGCAATTTTTGCAACTCCAGCGTCAACTTCCTGATCGACCGGGATCCGGATGCACGATTCCGTTTCGGAGCCCTGCAATCCGAGGAGGGACTCGAGGTGTTGCGCAGCAATGGTTTGCCGTCGGATTATTTCGATTCGATCATTCTCATAGAGGACGGCAAGGTGTGGAAGGCCTCAGACGCGGTACTCAAGGCCGTGCGCCACATGCCCGGGCTTTGGCCTCTGCTGGGCATTTTTCATGTCGTTCCGCGTCCCGTTCGGGATGCGATCTACAATTGGATTGCCCGCAATCGCTACCGTTGGTTCGGAAAGCGCGAAAGCTGTCGCATCCCGACGCCCGAGTATCGCGCCCGATTCCTGTGAAAGCCCACTGCTCCAGGAGGGGCTGCAGGTCCCGTTCGGGTCATTGAGGCAGTTCGGAACCGGACTGCAGCAGATCGAAATATCGTCGGATCAGGGCCTCGTAATCTGTCGAATACCCGGATTCCAGGGCCCGGATCAGGTCTCGTCGCATACGCTCGAGCTGTTCGTTGAGCGGCAACGCGGCAGGACTCTGTCGAAGGATTTCCTCTGCCGACCGACCCTCGCGCTTATTGTCTTCTCCCCGCTGCTCGAGCGAACGCGATGCCTCCAAAAGGCGCGTCAGGATCTGCTGCTGACGCTGCGCCGTGCGCTCTGACACCCGATTCTGCTGCAGTTCCTCGATGGTCTCCATCATCTGGTCGGCAATGCGATTCAGGTCTCCCAACATCTTGTTCCGCGCGTCCCGATTGCGGTTCATCTGGCGGAGGTCATTGCGGATCTGCTCTTGCTGGGCACCCATCTGACGAAGCCGCTCCATCATGTCCTGGGTCAGGCGGCTTCCCTGCATGTCGTTGAGCAGTTGCTGTATCTGCTGGTTCAATTGCTGCTGCTGCTGCCCCATCTGCTGCATCTGCTCCATCATCTGCTCCATGCTCTGATTGCTCTGCCCGGCTCCACTGCCGTTCATCTGCTGATTGAGCAATTCGCTGAGGAGCAAGGCCAATTCGTTGAGCTGGGTCATGGCGCCCCGCTGATGGCCGGCTGCGCGCCGGGCCGCGCGTTCGGTGAGCGCCCCCGTGGCTTCTGACATTTCGCGCTGTGCATCGCCGGCACGCTGCTGCACATCCCGTGTCATCTGCGGAATGTCCCGGGCAATGGCCTGCAGGGAGTCTGCGGTCACAGCCAGTCCCTCGAGCAGTTCCACCTGCTGCTGGGCGGCTTCCCGGAGCAGGGGAGAATCAGTGGCAAGGTCCATGATGTCCAGACGCAGCAGCTCCTGGCTCTCCGACAGGGTGAGGACATCCTCCAGTACGGCGCGAATGGCTGCAATGTTGAGCTGCATCTGGGCCCCCTGCATGTTCATCTGCATCTCGTTCATTTGCGATGACATCTGGCTCAGTTGCTGCGACATGTCCTGTTGCTGCTGGCCCGCTTGCTGCAGTTCGTTGTTGCGCAACTGCTCGGCGTTTTCCTGCATCTGCTCGGACATTTCCTTGTCCTGGGTGTCTTCCAGGAGATCCTGCATGTCCTCGGAAGGCATGTTTTCCATCTCCTGCATGCGCTCGAGGACTTCCTCCATCTTATCCTCGAGTGCTTTCATGTCCTCGGACGCCCGTTCTTGTTCCTGGGCCAGCTCCTCGTTGCGCTCATCCGGCTGCTCGTTGTCCCCGGAAGCTTCCTCAGCCTTCTGTTCATTCTCCAGCTTGGCGGTCTCTTCGGCCAGCTTGTCTTCCGTTTCGGCCAGTTCCTGCGCCCGCTCTTCGATCTCTTCCATGTCCTGTTGAACGCGGAACTGCTTGAACAGGTCAAGGGTGCGCTCGAGGCGTTCCTGGTACATGTCCTCGGAAAACTCGAACTGCTCGAGCGCCTCCTGCATCTGGTTCAGGTCCATGTTCTGCAAGGCCTCCTGCAGATTCTGCAGGGCATCCATCAGTTCGGGGGTGCGAACCTCCTCGACGACCTGCTGCAATTGTTCGAACATCTCCATGGTCTGTTCTGAAACCATGTCATTGTCCTGCATCTGCTGGGCCAACTCCTCCATCTTCCGGGAAACGGCATTTACCGATTCCTCAAGGTTGTCCTGCTTCTCCTGGAGTTGTTCGAGCAGGCGTTCCTCGTGGAACCCGGCCTCCGGATCCTCCAGCAACTCCTCCTTCAATTCGTCGAATTGCTCCCTGGCTTCACGGGCTTCGTCGAGCAGCTCCTCGATGGACTTCTCGGTATCGTCCTCAGCCTCATCCAACCGTTCAAAACGTTCGGCGAGGGATGGAAGGCGCAACTGATAGATGCGGGACTGCGCCGATTTGGCACCGCTGACCGCGTCGTTGTCCCAGACTTCCAGGTAATAGTCGATCACATCGCCCGGGACCGGGTCGAGCGGGGTGTCCCGGGACAATTCCCATCCGAAAGACACTTCCTGGTCCAGCTGGGTCAGGAAAGGAATCGGGATATCGAGTTGGCTGAACGTTTCGGAGACCGTGCCGAAGCGGCTGTCCGACAACCTGTAGTGCAGCTGTATGCGGCTGAACCCGAAATCGTCCGTGATGTGGGAGAGCAGCCCGACTGAGAGGTCCTCGTTCAGATCGACCAACATGCCCGGTGACAGCAGGGTTACCGAAGGACCGCCATCCTGCAAGCCCTCCACGCGGTAGGTGATCGGATCAATGTTCTCGATGCCTTCAGCAGACCGGAGCCGAATGGACCAGGCATCGGATCCGGCTACGGTGAATCGTGCCGAGGCCTCGTTTCCGTCGACGGCCACGGGTACCGATGCTCCCGAATCAAACACCAGCTCCGCTTCGACGCTCGGCGCTCCCGCCAGTGCCACGCGAACATCCACGCGGGTTCCGACAAGCGCCGTCACATCCCCGACGTTGGCATCGAGAGCCTGGGACGGTATGCGACTGTATGCCGGATAGGTAAGTCGCAGGTTCAATTGCTGGACCAGGGGGCGATCCACAAGTCTGACGTCGAACCACGGCGTGGTGACGAGTTCGGAAGAAACGCGGTACCGGAAGGGATACCGGACATTCTCGAAGCGGTGGGTCCAGGCCCCAAGGCTGGAGTCAGCCAGATTGATGAACCGGGAACGCAGCTCTCCTTCAATCCGCACCTCCAGCAGCGGAGGCGTCGCCGGAGCGGTACCGGTCAGCGCGATGCGAACGGGAAGACTACCCCCGATGATCAGCTCGGCATCGCCCGGCTCCACCCGGAGTGCATAGGGTGCCGGCTTCTCGAAATCGCGGGAAGGATGGGTCAGACGATGCGTCGCATCAAGGAATGGACCGGGTGCCGTCAGAAGCAGGATCATGACGCCAAGCACGGGGATCGATGCCCACTTGGACACGGAAAGGGTCGTTTTCCAGGTGGCGATACGGTCAAAATCAATGTCCCGGAGGGGCTCACCAAGCCGCTGCACCGCTTGGTCGACAAACGGTTCAGGACTGTCCGAATGTCGGCCGTCGGCCAACTGAAGCAAGTTGAGCAGGCGATCTCCGACTTCGGGGTGGGTGCGTCCAACCTTCCGGGCAATCGTGATCTCTTCCCGGCCTGGCAACCAGCCCAGATGACGAAGCAGCGGTATGCCGATACCCCAGGCAAAGACAACCAGGGCCGCCAACAGGCTGAGGGTGAAGAGCGTCCAGCGGAGGAAGGAGGGCATCCAGAGCATCCATTCGATGCCGGCCGCCAGCAGCCACACAGCGGCCACGGCTCCCAGGAGGCCCGCCAGACCCGCTGTCAGATC
>JAQCDI010000142.1 GCA_027620595.1 Bacteroidota bacterium
CCAGCCCCCATCGAACACCCAGTGCGGCGCGCCGTCCGGCGGCCCCTGCCGTTCGCGCTCGTTGCCGGCCGACTTCACGATCAGCAGGTAGGCTGCCGCGTCCGCCACCGCATCCCAGTCGCGCGCCGTCTCCCCATAGTAGCCGAACTGGACGTCTTCCACCTCCGAGATCGAGGGCGTTCCCATCCAACCCCAGGCGCCATCGCCCAGGATGTCGGGCGTCCAGCCGAGGGGATCGCCATAGGAGTGGTTCGACACGCGGATCCCATCGAGGGCCGCCTGGGCCATCTCGGCCACATCGTTGTTCCAGTCGTGGCTGCGCAGGCGCGCAGCAGGTGCCATGCCACGGGCTTCCCGCCAGATGCCGGCGGCCATGATGGTCCCGGCCACGTGCGTGGCGTGGGTGCTCTGCAGCGAGAATTCGTCGCGCCGGTCCACCCGGCCGGTCAGTTCCACATGCGTCAGCCGCGGAAAACCGTCGTCGATGAGCAGTACCGTCTGCCCCTGCCCACTCAGTCCAAGAGCGGTTCGCCCCCCATCCAGCAGCGTGTGGATCCGCGAGGAGACCGCTGCCTCCCGATTGTGTGTGATCCGGAAGATGGGTCGGTCCTCGGCCATCCCGATCCATTCACGCAGGGAAATAAGCGAGTCCGAATACAGACGCGGTGTGCTTGCCTTGGCCAGCGCCTCATCGAGCCGCTGGCGCTGCACTTCGGCCGAAAGACCGGCCTCCCGGACGATCGCAGCCAACCGCTCCCGATCCATGCGATCGGTTTCCTGGGCCTGGACACCGGGGGCCAGCAGCAGCCCGGCCAAGAGGGGCAGCAGGTGATATGAGCGTATCTTGGACAGACGCTGTGCCGTTCAGGGTGGATCCGGGGTCGATTCAGAACCGGCTCTCCACCGTCCGGATCCCGGAATGGACGGCAGGGTGGCCTCGGCAGGGCATGATAACTGGTCCTGACCGATGTTACGCAGAACGAATCCTCCCCGCCACGATGTCGTTGCTTCACCGCGCCGCCCTTACCCTGCTCCTTGTTGCGCTCCCGCTCTCCGGTTGCAGCGACACGCTCATCGACCCGTTCGACAACGACGGGCGCTACTTCACCGTCTACGGCTTCCTGGATCTGCTCGAAACCGAGCACACGCTGCGCGTCGTTCCGGTCACCCGGTTTTCCGAAGAGATCCTCTCCCCGGACGAGGGTCGCGGCGCCATCGACGCCAAGGTCTATACCACCGACCTGACGTCCGAGGAGCGCACCGAATGGACGCACCACTACACGCAGCTTGAGGATGGATCCTGGGGCCACCTGTTCAAGGCCCGCTTCCTCGTCCGCCCCGGCCGCACCTACCGGCTCGAAGTGGTCCGTTCGGATGGCAAGATGGCCACGGCCGAAACCGAGATTCCGTACTTCAACGAGAATACCCTCATCGAGAAGGGGCCCATCGTGTTCGAGCAGGACTCGACCTACATCTACCAGGATGTGACCATCCCTGAAATCTCATCGCCTTGGGATGTGACCCTCATCTACCAGTGGAGCGCTTATCCCACCAACCGGCGCATGTTCATTCCCTATGGCCGGCCGGGATACCGGGAGAGCGATGGCGGATGGACCATGCGCATCAATCTCTCGGAGGACCAGGTGGCGGTCAAGGATCACGTGCGCGATTCATTTGCGCGGGGCATTCCCCCGGACGCCACCACCTATGAGCTGGTGGCAATGGGTGTGCAGGTCCGCGTGCTGGATGAGAACTGGGATCCTCCGGGCGGCATCTTCGATCCCGAAGTGCTGGCCCAGCCCGGCGTCATGTCCAATGTCGAGAACGGCTACGGCTTCTTCGGCAGCATCGGCCTCTACGCCGAGGAGTGGAACATTGCCGAATGGTCGGAAGCTTTCGGGCACCCGTTCTGATCCCTGGACTACGGGGACCCTTGCCCGCAAGCGGGGCGGCATCCCGGTCCTCGGAAAGCAGTAGTGCGCATCCCGGGGCAGCGCGCTGCGTAGGCAGGGATTCACCTTTGCGAGGTCCAACATGTCTTCCTTCCGACGTTTCTGGCGCGCCCTCTCCACGCGACTCTTCTTCTGGCGCCGCTCCCCCTTGCGCTGATCCTTCGCCTATATTGGGGGCGAACCCCGCTAAACCCCGGTTTTTGCCCCCATGTTCGACTGGCTGGCCGATCCCAATGCCTGGATTGCCCTGGGCACCCTGACCGCGCTCGAGATCGTCCTCGGCGTGGACAACATCATTTTCATTTCCATCCTGGCCGGCAAGCTGCCCAAGGAGCAGCAGGCCAGGGCGCGCACGCTGGGTCTCGGGCTGGCTCTTTTCGGCCGTGTGGCGCTGCTCCTTTCGCTGGCCTGGATCATGCAGCTCACGGCGCCGGTCTTCACGGTCCTGGATGTCGAAATCTCCGGGCGGGACCTGATCCTGATGGGCGGCGGGCTGTTCCTGCTGGCCAAGAGCACGAGGGAAATCCACGACAAGCTCGAGGGCTCAGAGGAGCATCATGGCTCGATCAAAGTGGCCACCTTCGGCAGTGTCATCTTCCAGATCCTGATCCTGGACCTGGTTTTCTCCCTCGACTCCGTCATCACGGCCGTCGGTATGGTCGATCAGGTGCCGGTCATGATCACGGCCGTGGTCATTGCCATCGTGTTTATGATGTTCAGTGCCGGCGCGGTTTCCGCTTTCATCGAGGAGCATCCCACGGTAAAGATGCTGGCGCTCTCGTTCCTCCTGATGGTGGGTGTGGCGCTCATGGCCGAGGGGCTGGACTTCCACATCCCGCGCGGCTACATCTACTTCTCGATGGCCTTCTCGGTCTTCGTGGAGATGCTCAACCTGAAATTGCGCAAACGGGGTCAGCCGGTCGAGCTCAAGAGCCGTCCTCCGGCGTAGGGTTCACCCGGTCCACTCCTTGCCGGCACTCAGGCCGTGCCCTTCTTGCCTCAGGTTCCTTTTTTTCCGAGGTGCTTGAGGATCATGAGCGTCATGTCGTCTTCGAGCATGTCCGACTCGTGCTCCAGTTTGTGCACGTGGTTGAACACCTGCCAGACGATTTCCGAAGCCGAACGATCGCGGTACTTCTGGATCAGGGCGGCCAATCCTACCGTATCGAACGGCGTGCCATCGGGGTAGACCCGCTCGGTGATGCCGTCAGTACAGAGCGCCAGGATCGACCCCTCGGGAATGTGGGCATAGCCGCGCTCGAGGGGAATGTCGGGCAGGGGACCCATGATGGGCCCTGTCGGATCCAGGTACAGTTCGCTGTTCTTGCCGAGGACCAGCCCCGAGGTATGGCCGGCATTGGCATAGAGGAGGCCGCCTCGGCGGTCCAGCTCACCGTAGAAAACGGAGACGAACCGCGTTGAGAAAGTGGTCCGGTTGAGCTCCCGGTTCAGCTTCTTCATCGTATAGATCATCTTCATGTTGATCCCCACGCCCATGCGGATGCCCATCAGGGTATCGCGCACGAGGAGCGCTGCCGGCAGTCCGTGCCCCGAGGCGTCCCCGATGGCCAACCCCAACAGCTCTGGCTCGAGGTCGATGAAGTCGTAGAGGTCTCCGCCGACGGCCTCGGCCGCTTCGGTCCGGGCGGAAATGTCCCATCCCGAGAAGTCCGGCGAGCGGCTCGGCAAGAGGGAGCGCTGGATGGCGGCCGCCGTGGCCATTTCACTGTTGGCCGCGTCCGACTTGAGGCGGTAGTTGAGCGCAAAACGGGCCCCGTTGAGGCAGAAGGCCACCTCGTCGCGGTTCCAGTCATCGCCCAGGGTGAAGAGCATGATATAGCGCTGCCCCGGAGGACCGTCGAGCAGGAAGCCCACGAAGTGCTCGTGGCCGGGCACCGTGGCCTTGAACCAGGCCGGAATTTCCCAGGGGTTCTCCCAAACGAACGAACCGTGCTGCTCGAGCATCTGGACGGCCGGATCCTCGGCGGTCAGCCGCGCCGGAAACAAGGTCGGCGAGCTGGTGGCATGCAGCAGCTCCCAGACGCCGAATAGCTCGCGGTAGAGATGACCGTGGTCGAACCGGAGTTCGTGACCGAAGGAGGCCACGAGGTCGTCGAGGATCTGGGGAAGGGGAGCACCCTGGTCTCCGTCGCTGGCAATGCGTGCCAGCATCCGGTCCATCTTGCGGTAGAACTGCTTCGGGTCGATCATGGGAGGCCGCGTCGGCGGGGTGGCGTTGGCGGCAAGTATACGGCTCAGAAGGGAGCGGTTTCGTCGGCTTCAGGAAGAGCCGCCGAATTCGGTCCCTCGCTCAGATAGTCCGTCGGAGCGTAGTATGTCGTCAGGTTCTCGAAGCGCGCATACTGGTTGACCCAGGCCAGTTTCACATCGTCGATCGGACCGTTACGCTGCTTGCCGATGATGATCTCGGCCAGGCCCTCGGTCGAGTTGCCGTTCTCGTCCACCGTGATGCCGTAGCGTTCGGCGCGGTAGATGAAACCGACCACGTCTGCGTCCTGCTCGATGGACCCCGATTCGCGAAGGTCGGAGAGCTGTGGGCGCTTGTCCCCGCCGCGGGTCTCGACCGCACGAGAAAGCTGCGAAAGGGCAATGACCGGCACGTTGAGTTCCTTGGCCAGGCCTTTGAGCGAACGCGAGATGTGGGCAATCTCCTGCTCGCGGTTGGCATTCTTGCCCATTCCCGTGCCGTGCATCAGCTGCAGGTAGTCCACGATCACGAGGCCGATGTCGTTCTCGGCCTTGAGGCGCCGGCACTTGGCCCTCAGCTCGAGTACGGTCAGGCCCGGGGTGTCGTCGATGAAGATCGGCGCCTCGCTCAGTCGGCCGGCTGCGCGGGCCAGCCTGGGCCAGTCGTCATCGCTGAGCCGACCCGTGCGCGCGGCCTGGGCGTCCACGCGGGCCTCGGACGTGAGGAGTCGCTGGGCCAGCTGGCCCGCGCTCATTTCCAGCGAGAAAATGGCCACGCCGGCCGGATGTTCGGGGTGCAGGGCCGCGTTGCGGGCCATGGCCAGCGAAAAGGCCGTCTTGCCCATCGAGGGACGTGCCGCGATGATGATCAGGTCCGAGGGTTGCCATCCGCCGGTGAGTTGGTCGAGGCGGGTGAACCCGGAGGGCACGCCCGTCACGCCCCCGACCTGCCCGTGGATGGCTTCGAGGCGCGAGAGCGTCTCTTTGAGTACGTCGTGCATCGACGTGGCGGCGCGGCGCAGCTGCGAATCCGAGATGCGGAAGATTTCCGACTCGGCGTGGTCGAGCAGCTCGAAAGCGTCCGCCGAGGCGTCATAGGCCTGCCCAACGACGGTGGTCATGGTTTCGATCAGGCCGCGCAGGAGGGCTTTTTCGGCCACGATGCGGGCGTGGTATTCCACGTTGGCCGCCGTGTCCACGGCCGCCGTCAGCTCGGACAGGTAGTAGGATCCGCCCACGGACTCGAGCTTGTCCCGGCGTTTGAGCTCATCCCCGACCGTGATCAGATCCACGGGATTGCTGCGCTCGAAGAGGCTCAGGATGGCCTCGTAAATGGCGTTGTGCTGCTGCGAGTAGAACGAACCCGGTTGCAGGATCTCGACGGCCTTCGGAATGGCCTCCCGCTCGATGAGCATGGCCCCGAGCACCGTTTTTTCGACATTCACTGCCTGCGGCGGGACACGTCCCGATCGGGAGGCGCTTCCCGAAGGTACGGGCAGCGACTCCGAAGGCATCGAATGCGACAGTTCTGGCAGGTACTCGGACATCGGTGTCGGTAGGATCAGGCAGTGAGTTCGTCGTAGCGCCGCCGCAGGAGCTGTACATCCTCCCAGGTCGGGCGCTTCCAGTTGGGATTGCGCAGCAGGGCGGCCGGGTGATAGGTCACCATCACTTCGATGCCGTGGTAGTCGTGGAAGACGCCCCGCATGTCCTTCAGGCTTGAATCCCGACCGAGCAGCGAGGTGCCCGACGTCCTACCCACACAGAGGATGAGTTTGGGACGGATAAGGGTGATCTGCTTGTGCAGGATGGGGATATGGGCGGCCACCTCATCCGGAAAGGGGTCCCGGTTGTTGGGCGGGCGGCTCTTGAGGATGTTGGCAATGTAGACGTCGCTGCGCTCGAACCCGATGGCGTCCAGGATGTCCGTCAGCAGCTTGCCGGCACGGCCGACAAATGGCTCGCCCTGCTCATCCTCATCCGCTCCCGGCGCCTCGCCGATGACCAGCAGGTCCGCCTCGGGATTTCCGACACCGAAGACCGGGTTCTTGCGCGTACGGTCCAGCTCGATCAGCTCGGTGGTGGCCACCCAGGCCGCCACCTCGTCGAGCGAGGTCATGTCCCGCAGGGGGGAATCGGCGGGGATGAGCGCGGCAATGCGGGCCCAGGGATCGGAATCGGGTTCGGACACGGAATCTGGTTCGTCTATGGGTTCGGGGGTCGGTTTCGGGTCTACAGGAGCCGGCTCCGCCGCTGCCGGCACGTCGTCATCGACCAGCACCAGGTCCCCGTAGAGGGCCAGCTGGTGTTCGAGCGCGGCGCGGATATCGTCGAAATCGGAGGGCATGGAAGGGCGGTTCAGGTACGTGGCAAATCTAGCCCTGGGAGGCACGGCGTTCTCCACGAAATACCCACCTGCCGATTGTTGGTTTACGGGCGAACCGGGTCCAGGGCGTCGGGGTCGGTGCCGAGCACGGCGATCTCGAGGATGGCTTCGGCCACGTCCGTTTTCGGCAGGACGGGGAGATCCGTCCGGGCGCCCGAGGCCGCGAGCAGGGTTACGCGGTTCGTACCCGTTCCGAAGCCTGCGCCGTCTTCGTTGGGGTTGTTGAGCACGATCCAGTCGAGGCGCTTGCGCTCCAATTTGCCCTTGGCGTGCTCGAGGCCGTTGTCCGTTTCCAGGGCGAACCCCACGAGCCGCTGCCCGTCGCGCTTCACGGCGCCGAGGCCCGCCAG
>JAQCDI010000143.1 GCA_027620595.1 Bacteroidota bacterium
GGTGGATGTGGTGGCGCTGATGGTGGAATTCCAGCCCGACACGACCCGGTTCACCACCGGAAACGGCACGTTTGCCGGCCCGCTCTTTCCTGGGGTCGACGCGCCGAAGATCGATCCGCTGCCGCACAATGCGGCCTATTTCCAAGCGCACCTGCACTTCCTTGAGAACTATGTAGGTCGCGTTTCGGACGGGCGAACCGAGGTGACGACCCATCTGCTGCCGGAAGTCATCCGGGTGTCCAAGCCGATGGGCGCCTACAGCCCCACTGGCCAGGAGGCCGGGTCGGATGCCGAATTGACCAAGCTGTCCGCGCTGGTGAAGGAGGCCTGGACCTTGGCCGACCAGTCCGCCATGACGCTGCCGACAGGCCTGGATCCAGCCACGACGGCTTTCGTGATCTTCCACGCCGGGGTGGGCCGGGACATCGAACTGGTCGGGACGACGCTCGACAAGACGCCCGAGGATCTCCCTTCCATCTTCTTTGGTTCGCAATCGCTGCAGCGCCTTGGCACGAGGGGAGTTTCGATGGACGGTTTTCCGATCGCGAACAGCCTGATCATTCCGCGCACTGAAAGCCGACTCGGAGTGAATCCGCTTACCCAGGAGCCGTTCCTCATCGAGTTGTCCATCAACGGCATGCTGGCCGCCAGCTTTTTCAACTGGCTGGGTGTGCCGGACCTGTTCAACACGGAAGATGGATCGTCCGCCATCGGGCCGTTCGGCTTGATGGACGCCCTGGGCATCTTTGCCTACAGCGGGCTCTTTCCTCCGGAGCCCTCGGCCTGGACGAAACGGTATCTGGGCTGGGTGGACGACAATCTGGATCAATCAGTCTGGGTGGGCGATACCGCTCACTTGACGTACTCGGGTCACCCGGGACGCAACCAGATGGCGAAGGTGTCGATTTCGGAAAGCGAATACTTCCTGGCCGAGAACCGGCATCGGGATCCGGAGGAAGACGGGGTCCGATTGCAGGTCTGGACCCACGAAGGGGAACGGGAAGTGGTGTTTCCGAACGGAGATCCCGAGTTCAATGACCGGACCATCGAGGGCTTCCCGGGAGGAGTGGTCCTTGCCGTAGACCATTACGATTTCGCGCTTCCCGGCGGCGTCGACGAGAATGACAACCCCTTGCTCGGGGGGATCCTGATCTGGCACATAGACGAGAACCGGCTGCGGGCCGCTCTGGAGGACAATCGTGTCAATGCCGATCCGCAGGCTCGCGCCATCGACCTCGAGGAGGCCGACGGCGCGCAGGACATCGGATTCGGCACCGGAGGTGGATTCTTCAGTGCCATTTTCGATCTGGGGACGCCCTTCGACTTCTGGTATGAAGGCAACCCGGTGACGGTCCGGACGAGTTCGGGACAGGATATTCGCCTCTATGAGAACCGTTTTGCGGGTGATACCGAGCCTGCCAGCCTCAACAACGCCGGTGGCAGGACGGGAATCAGCCTGTCGGACTTCTCGACGCCGGGCCCGATCATGTCATTCCGGGCCAGCACGGAGCAGTTCCCGGAAACGGATGCGCCTTTCGCGATCGGCGCGTGGTCCATCCCTCCCGCACCCACAGGGCCCATAACCTTCCTTCCAGATCCTTCCGGAACCACCGTGTGGGTCTGGAGCGATGGGTCCTGGGCAGGCCCGCGATTCCTGTGCGTTGGAGGGTCAAGTGTCAGACCCGTTGCCATTGAAGAGGGGCTCGTGTTTGTGCAGGATGATGTCCTGTTCTTCATTGGCAGGGATTGCGAAGAATCCTCCATCCTGTTCACGCTACCCGCTGGTTCGCGCACGTGGACGTCTCCGCTTTTGGAATGGACTCGCCTCCCTGGTCAACTGCGGCTCCATGCGGGCATTGAGGATGCGGCCGGGCCCGCACTTCTGACCTTCACGATCCACGATGACGGGCGCGCGGAATACCAGCGGTTGCCCCTGCTCGAACCGGTGAGATCCCTGTTCGTGGAAAACAGGACGTCCCCCGAGCTGCTACTGGTAACGGAGTCGGGTGTCCGAAACGGGCAAGGAGAGGAGGTGCTCTCTGTGGATCTGCTCAATGCTCGAGAAACAGCGATGGCGGGGAATGCCGATGCGTGGACTCTGGCCTGGACAACGGATGCACCGGGTAAGGGTCCGAACCTCGTGGATTCCAGTGGACGATCACTGCCGTTGCCGGCAGGAAACGCGTGTGTTTCCCGACATCCCGCGTGGCAGGACATCGATGGAGACGGAAGCTTGGATCTGAGTTACTCGTGCGGCAATTCAGTGGTGGCGGTCCATCAGTCCGGAGCCATGCTGGAGGGCTTCCCGGTGAAGCTGCCGGCCGAGATTTCGGCCCAGCCGGTATTTGCGAGGGACGCTGCGGGAGCGACCATTCTCGTGGTCCATGCGGTCGACACTTATGCACACGGGCTGCGATACGAGGCGGGTCGATGGGACCGTCTGGACTGGTTCCCACTTGCCGCTAATGCCCGCTCAGGGTCACCGCCGTTCATTTTGCGCAATACGTTGCTCTTGGGTTCGAACACTTTCGGCCATCGGTTTCTCGCGTTTCCCTTTGAAGGCGCTACATCGACATGGGAAAAGGGCTTGATGGTGCCGCATCCGGCTTCGGGTCCCGTCCCGGACGAAGGCAGCCGCCTGCTGGTGGGTTCGGAGACCTACAACTGGCCCAATCCGATCCGGGAGGGCAGCACGCGCATCCGCTTCGAGGTTGGCGAACCGTCTTCCGTGGAGATCGACATCGTGGATTGGAGCGGTAAGCTGGTGGACCGCATGCAGGTGGAATCGGCCCCGGCCGGCATTCCGACGGAAGTACAATGGCAGACCCATGCCGGCAGCGGTGTCTATCTGGCGCGGGTCAAAGCCCGGTCGTTGAGCAGCAACCGCACGGACACCCGCCTCATTCGCATGGCCATCATCCGATGAAGCATGTGCGCTCCTTCATATGGCTCATTGTCCTGCTCGCATCCGCCACGGCGGTCCGTGCCCAGGAGCCCCTGGCCTACATCGATTACGTCCGGACCGACCTGGACTGGTACACGATCGAGACCGAGCATTTCCTGGTGCACTTCCATTCCGATGCACAGGGCGAAGGAAGCCGTACGGCGCGGGTCGTGGCGCAGATTGCCGAAGACGTATACGGCCCGATCACCTCCCTGTACGGACATGAGCCGGATACGAAGGTCAGCTTCATCCTCAAGGACTACGAGGACTACTCCAACGGCGCCGCCTACTTCCTCGACAACATGATCGAGATCTGGGCACCGGCGCTGCAGACCCCATTCCGGGGCAACCACCATTGGCTCCGGAACGTGATCACGCACGAGTTCACGCACATGGTGCAGGTGCAGACCACGATGAAGTCTTCCCGCAGGGTGCCCTTCATGTATCTGCAGGTGCTCGATTATGAGGATACCCGGCGCCCGGACGTGCTGTACGGCTTTCCGAACCTGATTGCTTCCTACCCGGTCCCGATCCTGAACAACCCGGCCTGGTATGCCGAAGGCACCGCGCAATTCCAGCGGATCGACATGGACTACGACCGCTGGGATGCCCACCGGGACATGATGCTGCGCACGCAGGTCCTGGCCGGCAAGGAGCTCAGTCTGGCGGACATGGGCGGTTTTTATTCCCAGAACAGCCTGGGCCGTGAATCCGTCTACAATCACGGTTTCGCGTTTTCACGCTATATCGCGGACCGGTTCGGGGAGGAAGGACTGCGGACGCTTTCCGAGTCCCTCGGGCAATGGACCAACCTGAACTTCGAGCAGGCCGCGAAGGATGCCTTCGGCGTGCCTGGAGACGAAATCTACGCGGACTGGATCCGTACACTGCGGGATCACTATCGCGTCACGTCCCGGACTTCGAGTCCGTACGAAGTCATCGAAGGGGAGGGGTTCCACAATTACTGGCCCGTGGCCTCTCCCGACGGCAAGCAGCTTGCGTACGTGTCCAACCGTGGGGAGGACTTTTCGCGCAGCGGTGTCTGGATTCGCGACCTGAACAGCGAAAGCACCGCCCAGCTGGTCCTGCCCCAATCCGAGCTGGGGCTCCTGCCGGGGTACACCTGCAGCCTGGGTCACAAGCTGGTGCCATCGGTCAGCGGATCGGTGGCCTGGACAGCGGATTCGAAGTCCATCGTGTATGCACGCACCCAGGACGACCGGCACGGCCACATCGTGCTGGACCTGTATCGAATGGACGTGGCCAGCAAAGAAAAACAGCGACTCACCGAGGGGCTCCGTGCTTCGATGCCGGCCATGAGCCCGAATGGTCAGCAGCTGGCCATGATCATACAGGGGGACGGATCCACCAACCTGGCCATCATGCTCATGCCCGGCTCCGAAAACGAACCGGTCGGGCCCGAGGCTGTCCGTTTCCTGACCCGGTTCGAAGACGGAACACAGGTCACGGATCCGGCGTGGCATCCTGACGGGAGCGCCATCTATTTCGGCAAGCAGCGCAGCCACGGCCGGGACATTGCGCGTGTGGATGTGGAAACCGGTGCCGTGGAAACCGTCCTGGAACAGCCCGGGGATGAGCGCAATGTGGCCTTTGATGGTCAGGGAAGGATGATCTACGCCTCGGACCGGAACGGCATCTTCAATCTGTACCGGCTCAACGCGGATGGGTCATCGGAAGCATTGACCGATCTGGAAGGAGGGGCCTTCATGCCGTCCACGTTGCCCGACGGCGGCGTGGTATTCTCCGCCTTCGAAGCCGACGGCTACCGGATTGCCCGGCTGCCCGAGGCCGCTGCCGTTCCCGATCCGCAGCCCTACGTAGTACCGGTCTTCCTGGCCCGTTATGACACACCGGGCAGTGGTCTCCTGCCCGAGTCGGACGTGGACCGGGACACCCGCGCCTTCACGGCCGAAGAGATGGCCACTGAAGCATCGCCGTACCGCCCGGTATTCACATCGGTGAGCTTCCTGCCCGTGGTTCGCCTGGATCAATATGTGTCCCGGCAGCGCAGCCGTGCCCAGGTGCGTCTGCCGGACCGTGGCCGAGCGGAGACCCTCTGGCGCAACACCAAATTGGGTGTGTATGCATCGACCCGGGAAGTGCTCGGCGGCCTCAGCTTCTTCGGCGGCATTCTCGTCGGGCCCGGTTCGACCGATTCCGGCAGCCTGGGGGACTTCCTTTCGCCGTCCAATCTGATCGACCTGGAGCGGGATGCCTTCCTGCAGGTGGACTATTCCCGCGGCTTGCCCTTCATCGAGGCGCGCTGGAATCCGCACATTTCGGCGCAGGTGTTCAACATTCGCCGCCACGTGGAAAATGGACTCGACATCGAGGAATTCCCCTGTACGGCATGTTATCCGGAGACGACCCTCGGAGACCTGACCTACAACCTGTGGGAAGTTGACCTCCGTGCCCGAAGCAAGATCAGCCGTGTACTGCTGGCCGAGGCGGGATACCGCTACAGCCCGTACCGCGTCAAGACCAACAGCTTCTTCTCCCGGGAACTGCAGCAGACCGTTGGGTCGAGTTCCTCCCGCTACTTCATCGGAAGGGCCTGGACGACCCGCCTCACGTACGAAGGCTTCCACCCGCATATCAACAGCGATGTCGTGCCGGACGGGGTTCGCGCCGAACTCGAGTTCGATACCGAGTCCGGACGACTGCTCGGGGCGTTCGACATACAGGATGGGGTCCTGCGGCCGGTGTACGAGTCATCCCGGGTGAACCGCATCACGTTCACGGCCCGCGGGGGGACCCGGCTGCCGGGTTGGACTGCTCCAGGCACGCACGGGCTCGGTTTCCGGACCCGCTTCAGCACGATCCTTGGCAGTGCGAAGGACGATTTCTACGACGATTACGTCGGCGGGCTCACGGGAGCCCGAGGCTATCCCTTTTACGCCTTGGGCGGCAATCGCACGGCGTGGGCGCAGGTATCCTGGCTGTTTCCGCTGGCCTCCCGGATCGGGCGGCAGGCCTCCGCGTTCTACCTCGACAAGGTGTATGCCCGGCTCTATACGGACGCCGCCGTGGCCTGGACGGGAGACTTTCCCGGCATGGGCTCCGTTCGCAAGGATGTCGGTGCCGAACTCCGCGTATCCCTTGGATCGTTCTATCTGCTGCCGACGGCCATTTTTGCCAGCGCCACCTACGGCCTCGACACCTTCGATTTCCAGCTGGATGAAGGGTTCGTGACCCCGTCCGGGGAGCGGACCGTTCGATACGGGGGCGAAGTGGCCTGGCATTTCGGCCTGCTGTTCGACTTTGACCAATTCTGATGTGACGCCATGAATCCGACCATTGTCTACGGCCTCGGCACGGTGATGATCATCGTGGGACTGGTTTTCCTGCGCATGCTCCACACAGGGCGCAAGCCGGACGTGCCACGGGATTTCATGGAGTGGGCCGGCACCGTGCTTTCGGTGCTGCTCATCCTGGTGGCAGTCACGCTCATGGTCTTCGGTCAGCCATCGGAGCCCGACGTTGCGGAGATCCGCCAGCAGGTAGCCACAGCCGGCTCCTATCAGGATGTGAAATTCGAACTCCGCATGCCCGATTTCACGTTCACTGACGTCCATACCGGGCAGGAGGATCGTCTCTCCCGGTATGCGGGCAAGGTGATCGTGATCAACTTCTGGGCCACCTGGTGCGCGCCCTGTCTGGACGAGATACCGGACCTGAACAGGCTGCAGAGGGAGTATCCGGAAGACCTGGCTGTCATTTCGATTTCCGATGAGGAACAGGCCCTCTTGCAGACCTTCGAGCAGCAATTGGCCCTTGAGACGCAGAGCCGCTTTGTACCCTTCGGCGCTGAGTTGCCCCAGCCATTCACCGGTGCGTTCGTTATCCGGCCCGCCACGTTCGTCGTGGACAGGGAAGGGATGGTCCGCCGGTAT
>JAQCDI010000144.1 GCA_027620595.1 Bacteroidota bacterium
GGCCCATTCGGGCCGCCCCCTTTTCCTCAAGAAGAGGCAGGGTCGCGGATCAGCGCACCGGGATGGTGTCCACGCGACGGAACTGGGCAAGGCCTTCTTTCTTGCTGCCCTGCTGCGAGCGTCCCATGCCCATGGTCTGCATGCGGCTGGCTGCCACACCACCATCGACGTAGAACTGCTCAACGGCGCGGGCGCGGTCTTCGGAAAGCTCCTGCGGACGACGCTCACCCGGGGAAGCCCATCCTTCCAGACGGACATTCAGGTTCGGGCACTCGAGCAGGATCTGCAGGTTTTCCTGGAGCGCAGCGCGGCCTTCAGCCGTGATGGCCGAGGAGTTGCGATCGAAGAAAGCCGAGTTCATTTCCGTGATCTCGCGGCAGATGGCGGCTTCGTACGGAGCGACCGTGATGGTCATCGTGCGACGCGTTACGCCGGCGCAGTTCTCGACTTCCAGCGTGACCGTGTACGTGCCGGCTTCGGCATACGTGTGGGTCGGGCTGGCGCCAGTGCCTGTGCTGCCATCTCCGAAATCCCAGCGCCATTCGCCATCCGTGCCGGTGACGTTGGCCGAGAAGGTGACGGCTGTCTGCGTGTCAGGGCTCATGTTCGAGGCGCGCATCGACGTGATGGCGGCCGGAACGCACGGATCCTTGACCGAGACCACGCAGGTCATGGTGGATTCGTACTTGCCATTGCCATTCGTGGCGCGGACGCCAACAGTGTAGTCGCCGGCGCGGTTGAACGTATGGGTGGCCGTCATGCCTTCGGCAGTCGAGCCGTCGCCGAACGTCCACATGTACATGACCGGAGCCGTTGCGCCTTCGTTGTGCGAAGCCGTAAAGGTAACCGGGCTGCCGGCGTCAACAACCTGCTCGGGGCAGACCATGTCGGTCAACTCGACGGCATTGACGCGCTTCAGGTTCAGTTTCAGGCCCAACGTGTGGGCACCCAGCCAGTCCACGCCGAATCCGTCGTTGACGCTACCGTCGGGATTGCCGTCCGGGGTCTGCGCATCCAGCATCGTCTGCACGAAGAAGGACGTGCTCGGGCTGATGTAGAAATCCAGACCGAAACCGACCGTGGCACCAAAGGCCGTATTGTCCGATTTCGTTGCGCAGGCACCGTTGTTGGCGCACGTGGTCGAGAAGACGTACGTCTCGCCCCAGCCTACGTTGAGACCGGCCATCCAGTACGGGGCAATCTTGCCCTCGGAGAGCAGTTTGCGTGCAATCAGCTGGATCGCCGAACGGGTGGTCGGGTGATCCTTCGTGCTGGTCTGCACTTCGAAGTCGGTGATCTGCGTGTAGTCACCGGTCCGGAAGGCCAAGCCGAGGCTGTAGGTGGGCGAGAACTGGTATCCGATTTCCGCACCGACGTTGTAGGGGAGCTTGTCGAACATGTCGCCATCAAAGTTGAACGGCGATTTTTCGTTGTCTCCCATGTAGTAGGAAATACCTACGTGGGGTCGGATGTACAGCGATTCGGCACCGCGTTCGACCTGTGCGGACGCCTTCTGCGCGGTCATACCGGCAACGGCGAGCACCGAAAACAGGAAAAGCAGTACAAGTTTCTTCATTGGGGTCCCCTTTGAGACATTACGTCTGGGATAAACAGTACAAAACAGCCGCTTGGATGTCCAGTAACAGCAAATTTCAGTTCTGGTTCGCGCGTCGGCCGATCTGGATGTACTCCCGGTGATTGTAGCCGGTGTACACCTGGCGGGGACGGTTGATGCGCGTTTTGGGGTCGTTCTTCATTTCCACCCACTGCGCAATCCAACCAGGAAGGCGCCCGAGGGCAAACATGACAGTGAACATGTTGGTGGGGATGCCCATGGCCCGATACAGGATTCCGGAGTAGAAATCGACGTTCGGGTAGAGTCCGCGCTCGCGGAAGTAGTCATCCTCGAGGGCGATGCGTTCGAGCTGCTTGGCCAGATCCAGGAGAGGATCGTCGATACCCAGCTGCCCAAGTACCTCGTCGGCAGTTTTCTTGATGACCCGGGCGCGCGGGTCGAAGTTCTTGTAGACACGGTGACCGAAGCCCATGAGGCGGAACGGATCGTTCTTGTCCTTGGCCTTGGCCACGTACTTCTGGAAGTTGCTGCCATCCTGCCGGATCATCTCCAGCATGTTGATCACTTCCGTGTTGGCGCCGCCATGCAGGGGTCCAGACAGGGCGCCGATGCCGGCCGAAATGGACGAGAAGAGGTCGGCGCCGGAGGAGCCCACCATGCGCACCGTGGAGGTGGAGCAGTTCTGCTCGTGGTCGGCATGCAGGATGAGGAGCATGTCCAGCGTGCGTACGATCAGGTCGTTGACCTCGTACTCTTCGCTCGGCACGGCAAACATCATGTGCAGGAAGTCGGCCGCATAGCTGAGGTCGTTACGCGGATAGATGTACGGCTGGCCGATGGATTTCTTGTAGGAGAAGGCCGCAATCGTGTTCAGCTTGGCAATCAGGCGGATGATGTTGAGGTTCACCTCTTCATCCGAGTTGCCCGACGGATAGTAGGCCGAAAGCGAAGACACGATGGTCGAGAGCACGCTCATCGGCGGAGCCGAGGCGGGATAGCCCTCGAAGAACTTCTTCATGTCCTCGTGGAGAAGGCTGTGCCGTGTAATCTCCAGGTTGAACGCATCGAGCTCGTCCCGTGTAGGAAGCTCCCCATAGATCAGCAAGTAGGCCACATCGAGGAACGAGGAGTGCTCGGCCAGGTCTTCGATGGAGTAGCCGCGGTAGCGGAGGATGCCCTTTTCGCCGTCAATGAATGTTATGCCGCTCTCGCAGGAGCCCGTATTGGCATAACCAGGGTCGAGGGTAATGGCACCGGTGGTGTTCCGGAGCTTGCTGATGTCGAAGGCCACCTCGTCTTCGGTCCCGACGGTAACGGGACAGTCGACTTCCTGGTCCTGGATGGAAATGCGAGCAGTATCCATGGCTGTAGCGAGTCTTTGAGCAGAGCCTGATCGGTCGCAGGGCGGGACGAGTAGCAGACTTCACAGGGTTTACAACGTAAAGTAGGTCCTGTAGACGCCCGGATTGGCTTTTTGAGCCGCTGGAACCCCGTCTGCAACGAAAATTCGCTGACGCGTTGACGCGAGGGATGCGTTCTTGCCGCCGCCCATCCCACATCGCACTCCCGAACCTTCCGTCGATCGACATGGTGGATACACCGTCCCGCCTCGAAGAACTCAATCGGACCATCGCGAATTTCCTGTTCGCGATGCCTGGTTTGGAGGGACTGTTCAACCCGTATGCGTCCGTCCACCCGGACCTGGATCAACCGGATGCGCACCGGATCCGGCAGGAGAACCTGCGGCGATACCTGGTCGAGCGGGATCGCTTGCCGCGCCTGTTCGTGCTGGCCGAAGCGCCCGGCCCCTGGGGTTGCCGCTTCACGGGCGTTCCCATCACGAGCGAGGAGCAGCTGCTCGACCCGTCGTTCCCGCATGCCGGGCGCCAGAGCAGCCTCCGGGAGGAGCCTTACCGCGAGTACAGCGCATCGATCTATTGGCGGGTCATGGCGCCGTACGCCCGGGACATCCTGACCTGGAATACGGTGCCGTTCCATCCCTTCAATCCCGGGAAGCCCACCTCCATACGGACGCCGCGCGCCACGGAGATCACGCGGTTCGCCCCCCTTCTCGAAGAAATGCTGGCCATCCTGGAGCCGGAGCGGATTGCGGCCATCGGCCGCAAAGCGGAACGCGCCCTGGCCGCCATCGGCGCCGGAGCGACCTATGTGCGCCACCCCTCGCAGGGAGGCGCGTTGCTGTTCGAAGAGGGCATGCGTACCATCATCGACGAAATGGGTCTCAACCCCGAAAAATGATGTCCGACGACCTCTTCGATGCCTCGGCTGCCGACTTCCGCTCGTCCCGCGCTCCGCTGGCCGACCGGATGCGGCCGCGCACGCTGGCCGAATACATCGGACAGGACCACATCCTGGGTCCGGGGCGGCTGTTGCGTCGATCGATCGAGGCCGACCGGATCACGTCGCTCATCTTCTACGGCCCTCCGGGAACGGGCAAGACCACGTTGGCCCGCATCATTGCCAATACGACCCGGTCCCACTTCACGACGCTCAATGCGGTACTGGCCGGTGTCAAGGACATCCGCGAGGCCATCGCCGACGCCGAGACGCGGCTGAAGCACCACCGCCAGCGCACGATCCTCTTCATCGACGAGGTCCACCGCTTCAACAAGGCCCAGCAGGACGCCCTGTTGCCGCACGTGGAGAACGGGACCGTGACCTTCATCGGCGCTACGACGGAGAATCCCTATTTCGAGGTCATCAAGGCCCTCGTCTCGCGCTCAAGGGTCTTCGAACTCAAGGGCTTGACGGAGGATGACCTGCGCAGGGTGGCGCGGTTCGCCCTCGAAAACGAGGAGCGGGGCTACGGCCGGCGGGACGCCCGAGTCGATGAGGATGCCCTGGACCACCTGGTATCGACCGCCAACGGGGATGCCCGCTCCCTGTTGAATGCTCTGGAACTGGCGGTGGAGACCACGCCCGACGGTGAGCCCGTGACGCTCGAGGTGGCTGAGGAGAGCATCCAGAAGCGCGCCGTCCTCTACGACAAGGAGGGCGATGCGCATTACGACACCATCAGCGCCTTCATCAAGAGCCTTCGTGGATCGGATCCGGATGCGGCCATGTACTGGATGGGGCGGATGCTGTATGCCGGCGAGGATCCCCGGTTCATCCTCCGTCGGATGTTGATCTTCGCGGCCGAGGATGTGGGCCTGGCCGATCCGCGGGCCGTGCAGATTGCCACGTCGTGCGCCGAGGCATTCGAATGGGTTGGCATGCCCGAGGGGCGCTTCCATATGGCCCAGTGCTGCCTCTACCTGGCCACGGCGCCCAAGAGCAATTCGACCTATACCTTCTTCGACGTGCTCAAATACGTCGAGCAGGAGCAGAGTGGAGAAGTGCCCAACCACCTCAAGGACGGCAACCGGGACGCAGAAGGTCTTGGACATGGCAAGGGGTACCTGTATCCCCATGCGTACCACAATCATTACGTCCCGCAGCAATACCTGCCGGATGACATGCAAGGGATGTACTTCTATCAGCCCTCCGACGTGGGGTACGAACGCACGATCAAGGAGCGGCTGGACTACTGGCGCGGCCGCGACGAGGAGACGGACCTCAAGCGGCGCGTGGAGCGGTACGCAGAAAAAGAGGATGCTCCGGGCAGATCCGGATCGGATGCGCCCGTTTCGTCCGGCAATTCTCCCGGGGATGCCTAACTTCGGGCCGAATCCACCTCCGCCCACATGAAGCGACTGCTCCACATTGCCGATGCCATCGACCGGTTCCAGGACCGTTTGGGCCGCGTCCTGTATTGGCTGACGCTGGCCATGATCGTCATCGGCGCCTACAACGCGGTTGTACGCTACCTTGACAAGTTCACCGGCATGTCGCTCAGTTCGAATTTCTATCTCGAGCTGCAGTGGTACCTGTTTGCCATCCTTTTCCTGCTCGGCGCGGCCTACGCCTTGAAGCATGATGCCCACGTGCGCGTGGACATCTTCTATACGCGGCTTTCGGACAAGGGCAAGGCGTGGATCAACCTGCTCGGCACGGTCCTTTTCCTGTTTCCCTTCTGCATCCTGATGCTCTGGGTGTCCTGGCCCGCCGTCATGAACTCCTGGGAGGTCCTCGAAATGTCCCCCGATCCGGGTGGTCTGCCGCGCTATCCGATCAAGGCGGTGGTGCCGCTTGCTTTCCTGTTGTTCATGATCCAGGGCCTTCCGCTCTTCATCCGCAGTATCGCCATCCTGCGCGGTGTGGAAGGGGTACGGGCGAACCCTGAATCCAGCCATGGAGGTGCCTGATGGAAGCTGACTGGCTGGCTCCCCTCATGTTCATCGGCGCCCTCATCCTGATCTTCTCGGGATATCCGGTGGCGCTGGCCCTCGGCGGAACGGCGCTCGTGTTTGCCTTCCTCGGGGTCGAACTCGGCATGTTCGACTGGCATCTGCTTCTGGCCATGCCCGACCGCACATTCGGGATCATGTCCAACTTCGTGCTCCTGGCCGTGCCCTTCTTCATTTTCATGGGCACGATGCTGGAGAAGTCCCGATTGGCCGAGGATCTGCTCACCACCGTGGGTCAGGTATTCGGCCCGGTCCGCGGTGGTCTGGCATTCGCGGTGGTCTTTGTCGGTGCCCTGCTGGCCGCGGCTACGGGTGTCGTCGGCGCCAGCGTGGTGGCCATGGGCATGATCTCGCTGCCCGTCATGATGCGCTACGGCTACTCGAAAGAGCTGTCGGTGGGGGTCATCACGGCTTCGGGTACGCTGGGCCAGATCATTCCACCGTCGGTGGTGCTCATCGTCCTGGCCGACCAGATGGGCGTCTCCGTCGGCGACCTGTTCATGGGAGCCCTGCTGCCCGGCGTGATGTTGGCCGGTCTTTTTGCCACCTATGTGGGCGGTGTGGCGGTTTTCAAGCCGAAGATGGCGCCTGCGTTGCCGGCCGAGACGCTGGACATTGCGCGGGGTGAACTCATCAAGCGTGTCCTTCTCGTGCTGTTGCCGCCGCTGGTGCTGATCCTGCTCGTCCTGGGCAGCATCTTTACTGGTGTGGCCACGCCGACGGAGGCCGGGGCGCTCGGTGCGTTGGGCGCTGTGGGTCTGGCGGCTGCCAACAAGCGTCTCACGTGGTCTGCGCTGCGGGAGACGATGGACGCCACGACCAAGCTCACGGCCATGGTCATGTTCCTGCTGATCGGGTCGACCGCGTTTGCGCTCGTTTTCCGCGGCCTGAACG
>JAQCDI010000145.1 GCA_027620595.1 Bacteroidota bacterium
TTCCGGGCGGCCCGCCGTGCATTCAAGCCGCTGCAACGGACCGATCAGTGCACAAAGCGCTGATGCCGTCTGCGGAACATCACGGGAACCATGTTGCCATCGGGAATGCCGATCTGCACCAGTTCCCAGCCTTCGTCGTAGCTGTTGATCATGGTTCGCAGGAAGGCAATCCGGTCTCCGATGTCGCGTCCGCCCCGGGTCCAGTCGAATGACTCCACCCGGTAATTCATGAGCTGCTTTTCCCCGTTGATGGTCACTTCGACATCAACGGTCTGGTTCTCCCGGAGTGAGGGAACGTGGATGCAGATTTCGTTCATGACAGGGCAGCGCGGGACAGGAGATGACGGTCAGATCAGTCGGCTCAGGCGTTTTCGTGATGCAGGTACTTCTTCTCGATCACGTTCTCCGTGACGACATGGCCGTCGAAGAGATGGATGATGCGGTGGCTGTACTCGGCATCGGCCGGCGAGTGCGTAACCATGACGATGGTCGTACCCGCTTCGTTGAGCTGCGTCAGCAGGTTCATCACCTCCTCGCCGTGTGTCGAGTCCAGGTTACCCGTGGGTTCGTCGGCAAGGATGAGCTTGGGACCGGCCACTACGGCGCGGGCAATGGCCACACGCTGCTGCTGACCACCGGAAAGCTGCTGTGGGAAGTGGGTCGAACGGTGCAGGATCTGTACAGAATCCAGCGCGGCGTTGACGCGCTCCTTGCGCTCCTCGGAGGGCATGCCGAGGTAGAGCAGCGGCAGTTCCACGTTTTCGTATACCGTGAGCTCGTCAATCAGGTTGAAGCTCTGGAAGACGAACCCGATGTTGCCTTTGCGCAGCTGCGCACGCTGGCGTTCGCTAAGACGGGATACCTCGGTGTCCAGGAACCAGTATTCGCCATCTGTAGGGTTGTCCAGCAGCCCCATGATGTTCAGAAGGGTGGACTTGCCACATCCAGACGGTCCCATGATGGAGACAAACTCCCCTTCCTTGATTTCGATGTTGACGTTGTTGAGGGCGATCGTTTCGACCTCTTCCGTCATGTAGGACTTTTTGAGATTGTTGGATTTGATCATGGTGCTGATCCCCGGTCGGGGTGCTTGCTCGCGGATGGGATGGAGGGTGGCAGTGCGGGGCTTGTCGGAATCCGGGGAGGAACAGGCCGGGAAGCCGGATCTCCCGTATATCGGATAGACAGAGGATTTGGTTACAGGGTTGGCAGGGGTCGGGAATTCCTCATCGGAAAACCAGGCGATCGGCCTCGTTGAAGGTGTCGTAGGACGAACTGACCACGCGCTCTCCGGGCTGCAGTCCTTCGAGAACCTCGTAGACATCCAGGTTCTTGCGGCCCAGTCGGATGGCCCGCTTCTCGGCAAACTCGCCCGAAGGATCCACCACGTAGATCCAGTTGCCGCCGGTGGTCTGGAAGAAGCCACCCTGGGGCACGACGACGGCGTCGGCAGGATCGCTCATTTCGAGTCGGAAGCGCACGGTTTGTCCACGACGGATCGATGCAGGTGCCTCGCCGACGAAATCAAGGTCGATCTCGAAGCGGGAATTCAGTACCTGGGGATACACACGGCGGACCACCATCTCGTATTCCTGTCCGCCGATGGGATTGGTGATGGCGCGCTGTCCACGTTTGACGCGGGTTATATGGAATTCGTCGATGCCGGCGCGGACCTTGACTCCGTCGAGGACGTCAATCTGCCCGAAACGGAAACCGGCCGACTTGAGCTCACCGAGCTCGGCGTTCAGCTGCGAGAGCTGACCCTCGACCGGAGCCTTCAGTGTCAGGTTCTCAAGTCGTTCGTTGATGATCTCGAAGTTCTGGTCCATGCGCTGCACGGCTGCTTCCATCTGATCGATCTGGATGCGCTGGCGCAGGCTGTCCTGCCGGTAGGAGCGGATGGTCAGGTCCCGACGGCGCTGCCAATAGTCGTATTCATCCTTGGTGCGGTCAAATTCGGCGTCGGAAATCATCTGGCGCTCGTGCAGCGACTGGTTGCGCTCGTATTCACGCTGCAGTCGACGGATGTTGTAATCCATGTTGGTGATATCCTGCTGCGTGCGCAAGTTGGCCTGATCCACCTGGAATCGGGTGTCTTCCAGTCGGTTGCGCTGCTCGATCCGCTGCGTTTCCGTCTGGAGCAGCTGCAGCTGCAGCGTCGGGTTGGACAATCGCAGGATGGGCTGATCCTTGTCGACCGTCTCTCCTTCGAGCACAAAGATTTCTTCGATGCGTCCGCCTTCAACGGCATCCAGGAACACGGTGGTGCGCGGCTCGACGTTACCGGTGCCCGGAATCATCTCCTGGAACGGCACGAACGTGACGTCGGAAATCGTGAGGCGCTCGAGGTCCACATTGAGTTTGCGTCCACCGGAAGTCGAGTTGATACCCCACGCAATCAAGGCAACGAATGCCACGCCCGCCACAATCATGGCGATGCGCTTCGGTGTCCAGGTCTTCTTTTCGATGCGGCGATCCATGCCTTCGCCGCCGCCCCGACTCTGGCGGTCCGAAGGGTTGTCGCCCCCGGTGTTGGCAGTGCCGCGGGGCGCAAGCAGCGTGTCAATGGAGCTGCGTTTGGCGGGTGAAGGCTCGATGCTCATGGTGTTCGGGAGAACCTTTGGATGACGGAAGGCGCCGGATGGCAGAGGCGATACCCTTCACGTAAGCCGGTTGGAAATTGTTGCGTTTCGATCAACGCCCTGAGAGCGCATTTTGCCGGATCAGTTCGGCGGGCGGGCGATCTTTTTCTCCTACGGGTGCCGGATGGATTCCGTTGCGCTCGTCCCTCGGCGCCGTCCGGTTGTGGGGCGAAAGCCCGCCCGCCGGGTTGTATTTTGCCCGGGCCGCAACGTCGGGCGTGGCTGCGCCTGCCGCTGCTGCGCCTGCCGCTGCTGCGCCTGCCGCTTCATCAACCCTTGATCAGATACACATGGGTCGCATTGTCCAAACCGGCGATACCCCGGCCAAGCGCCGCAACATGCACCGCCGATCCTGCGCAGAAGTCATTCGGCTGCTGGCCCAACGGCACACGGTGGACGATGAATGGGCAGACATGGTGGCCTTCCTGGTGTTCAGCCTTCGGGGGATTGCAGACACGATCGAGGGCAGCGCCAGCGCGTGGGACGACCGGAACTACTGGAAAAAGGCGGAGGCATTGCGTCACAAATGGCGCTGGACGCGCGGAAAAGCGGACGAAATTGCCCGTTTGGTGGTCGATGAGCAATGGCATCGCATTTCGGATGAGCTCATTGCATTGATTCCCCATTTTCAGGATGTTACCATAAGCAGCATAACCCGGGGGCCGGATTGGTGGGTCGGAGCGCGTAAGGCGCTGGTAAAGGAATTCCCCAACCCGGAGGCTTCCTGAATCTTGCCCCGGAGGTACGCCCCGTGATCAAGGATCATACATCACTCACAGCCGGGGCCCTCCTCGTGGCACCGCCCATGCTGTGGGATCTGCATTTCCGCCGGGCGGTCGTCCTGCTCTGCGAGCACACGGAAGCTGGCAGCTTCGGGTTGATCCTGAACCGCTCCCTGACCATCGTCATGGAACAGATCTTCGACGATCTGAGCGGTTTTGACGAGGAAATCAGCTGGGGCGGTCCGGTCCAGCCGGAGACCCTCCACTTCCTGCACCGTCTGCCCGAGGTCGTACCCGGCGGCATTGAAATCCGGCCCGGTATCTACTGGGGAGGGGACTTCGAAGAGGTCAAGTTGGCCATCAAGGAGGGCCGCCTGAACCCCGATGATATCCGCTTCTTCCTCGGTTATTCCGGCTGGTCTCCCGGACAGCTGGCCGGTGAGGTGGAGCAGGGGGGCTGGATCCTGACCGAATCGTTCGAGGATGCAGTATTCGATCTGGCCGAAACAGCGGTATGGGGCCAGACCATGCGATCGATGGGCGGCAGCTACGCTATCCTGGCCAACTTTCCGGATCATCCCAGTCTGAACTGATCCGCTGCACGGGTAGTGGGCGACCCGCGGGATATCCGGAGAGCCTCGTCGAGCGACCGTCCGGCATGAGGGCCGGGAGCGATCAGTCCTTGTTGCTGATGAGCCGCATGAATTCGGCCCGGGTGTGGGTGTTGTTCAGGAACGGCCCCGACATGGAGCTGGTGGTGGTAACCGAATTCTGCTTCTGGACCCCGCGCATGACCATGCACAGGTGGGTGGCCTCGATGACCACCGCCACGCCCTGGGGCTTGAGCGCCTCTTCGATGGCCGTGCGGATCTGCAGGGTCAGCCGCTCCTGGACCTGAAGACGCCGGGCGAACACATCCACGACACGCGGAATCTTCGACAGTCCCACGATGTGTCCGTCCGGGATGTAGGCCACGTGGGCCTTTCCGAAGAAAGGGACCATGTGGTGTTCGCACATGCTGTAGAGCTCGATGTCCTTGACCACGATCATCTCGTCATAGGACTCCGCGAAGACGGCGCTGCGCAGGATTTCCGCTGCGTCATGGCTGTAGCCCTGCGTAAGGAAGAGCTGTGCCTTGGCCACGCGTTCGGGCGTCTTGAGCAGACCTTCCCGCTGGGGGTCCTCGCCGATGGCCTCCAGGGTGGAGGCCACGTTGCCGGCAATGCGCTCGACCGCGTTGCGATCGTACTCGAGGGTTTCGTTGAAAAGGGGGTGTTGTTTCATGGGGACGTTATTCACCGCGGTACTCGGCGGCATTGCGTTCCGTTTCCCAGAGGCGCACGCTGACCAATCGGGCGTGCGTGATGTGGGGTTCAAGGCGTTTCCAGAAGGCCACGACCAGATTCTCCGTGGAAGGAATGACGTCCTTCAGGAAGTCCACGTCGAGGTTCAGGTTGCGGTGGTCACAAGGCAGGATCACGGCCTCGTCCATGATCTTTTTGAGCTCTCCGAGGTCCATGACGTATCCGGTGTCCGGATGCGGTTCGCCCGCAATCGTGACTTCCAGCTGGTAGTTGTGACCGTGCCAGTTGGGATGATTGCAATTGCCATACGTCTCCTGGTTCCACGCATCCGACTTGGCCGGATTGTGGAGCCGATGGGCCGCATTGAAATGGGCCTTACGGGTAATGTAGACCGTGGGCATGGGCAGAAGGGATGGAGTGTGGGATGAACAGGACCGGAGGAAGCTCGTTCCGCGCGAACCCTTGGTGCGCGGGTGGTCCGGCTTGTTTCAGCGTGGGCCGGATCCGTTGCGGCGGACCCCTATATTCGGCTCATCAACCCGTTGATGAGTCCCTTATGGCCGAAAAGACCCTCTTCCAGAAAATTGCCGATGGGGAAATTCCGTCGGACATGGTGTACCAGGACGCGCACTGCATTGCGTTCCGGGACATCCAACCCCAGGCACCGGTGCACATCCTGATCGTGCCGCGCAAACCGATTCCGTCCCTGGACGACCTGACGGCGGAGGACCAGGACCTGGTTGGGCATCTGTTCCTTTGCGCGCGTCAGATTGCGGCCGCCGAGGGCTTGTCCAGGGGCTACCGTACCGTGTTCAATTGCGGTGAGCACGGCCAGCAGACCGTACCCCACTTGCACCTGCACTTGATTGGCGGTCGACCCCTGCGCTGGCCTCCGGGCTGATTCTCCCATCTTCCTGACACTGATCCGTGCTCTGCCTGCCTCGATTCCTGCGTTGCCGTCCGTACCGGGTGTGGGCGATTGGCCTGCTCCTGGCGTGCTCGGCGCCGGCCCTCGGGCAGGTGGCCAACGGACCGCTAGTACTGGAGGGCGGCTTCGAGCGGGATGTGAACCGCTACCGATGGACCGGGAATCTCACCTCCGAGCTCCGCATGGGCACATGGCAGGTGGAGCTGGAGAACCGCTACCGTTCGGATGCCTTCCTGCTGTTCAACGATCGGCTCAGTTTCCGCGACGAGAACCGGACGCGGTTCCACGCCACCACGTCCGCCGGGACCGGCCGGGGCGGACGCGTACTCTACGGTGGGGCCGACTGGTTCAGCCTGAGTCGGGTCCTGCGACAGGAAATCTGGGGAGGGTATCGGTTCTGGTCCCAGGACAGGGTCTGGATTGAACCCGTCCTTGGACTGGCCCTCGATGCGCGTCCGGGCTTCGGAGCGGACGCCGCCTCGGCCCCGGTCCGGACAGACGCGGGGGGTGCGGCGGGCGTTCGCGTCGGCCTGCCGATGTCGAACCTGGGCGGCTACATGACCCGGGCCGAGGGACTGGCCCAGATCCAACGCACATCCCCACGTACGGGCTCGGTGTTGCGCAGTGTGCTCGATGCGGAACGGACCTTCGATCGGACCCGGCTGCGGACCCGGCTTGCCGGATCGAGTGTGCGCAGGGATGCCTATCAGGCGGCCTCCTTCCTGAATCGGGACGACGCCACGGGACGCCGGGCAGAGACGGTGGAGTCCACGCGAAGTGACACCCTGGCCATCGGGGTGGATGTCGAAACCCGGGTGGCAGAGCCGCTCTTCATCGCCGCGTCGCTCGATGTCGGAGGCAATTCGCGCCAGGTAGAGACGTTGCGCGCGCCCGCGGACGCGCTCTTCTTCGATTCCGAATTCCGGCGGCGCACCGTGGAGGCCACCATGGCGGCCCGGTGGGAGCAGGCGCGTGCGCGGGCGCGCGTGGCCCTGACGGGTGGCGCAGAAGTGGAACGTCGCCGATTGTCGAATGCCGAGGACCTCCCGGCGGCCCAGGCATCGCAGAAGCTGAACCTCCTGCGTCAGGCGGACAACGAACGCGGATACCTGTCCCTGCAGGGTGCGCTGGACGCCGAAGTCCGCCAGGGGTGGACCCTGCATTTC
>JAQCDI010000146.1 GCA_027620595.1 Bacteroidota bacterium
CACCTTGGTCTGCCAGAGGAAATGAAGCACCACGAGGGCTGCACCGGGATAGATGAGCTTGTGGAGTCGATTCCATTGCTTGCCACCCATCCGCCGGATCCATCCGGTGGTGCTGGTTACCGCCAACGGGATGAGCAGCACCCAAGCCAGGAAGCCCACCAGGATCCAGTTGCGCTCCAGCACATCCTCGGCAATCGGCCCCAGCTGCATGCGCTGGTCGAAGACGAAGTAACTGAAGACATGCAGGGATGCATAGAAGAACGCAAACAGCCCCAGTAGCCGCCGCAGCCGAATAACCGGATTGAACTGTGTCAGGCGGCGCACAGGAGTGATGGCCAGCGTAAGACACAGGAAGATCAAGGCGGCCGTGCCCGTCCAGTGCTGGATCAACTCCACCGGATCATCGACAAAATCCCCGCCCGTGTATTGGCCCAGCAGGAAAATCCGATCGGCAAGGATTCCGACGGGCGCCAGCGACAGGAGCCATACCAGCACCTTGACGGCCGGGATCCTGTCCTTCCTGCGGGCGGCAGGCGACGGGGCTGAAGGCGGCAAGGTGACAGCCATCAATAGTACCGGGCCAGGTCCATGCCCTCGTAGAGGGAGGCCACTTCCTCATAGCCGTTGAACATCAACGTGTCCCGGCGGAAGAATTCGCCCAGACGCCGCTCGGTGGCCTGGCTCCAGCGCGGGTGATCCACCGTGGGATTCACGTTGGCGTAGAAGCCGTATTCATGCGGGATGGCCTCGTTCCAGGTCGTCCGCGGCTGCCGCTTGGTGAAGCGGATGCGCACAATCGACTTGGCTCCCTTGAACCCGTATTTCCAGGGCACGATCAGACGGATGGGCGCACCGTTCTGCGGCGGCAGGGTCTTGCCGTAGACACCCGTCACCATGATCGTGAGCGGATGCATGGCCTCGTCCATGCGCAGCGCCTCCACATAGGGCCACGGCAGGACCGGACTGTTCTGGCCGGGCATCTGTTTGCGGTCCAGCAACGTCGTGAATTCGACATACTCCGCATCCGGGGTCGGCCCCAGACGCTCGATCAGATCCTTGAGCGGGAAGCCGTTCCAGGGCACTACCATGCTCCACCCTTCCACACACCGCATCCGGTAGGTGCGCTCCTCCACCGTCAGACCGTCCACCAGTTCGCGGAACGAGTACGTGCGGGGCTCGGACACCTCGCCCTCCACGCTGATCTGCCACGGATCGGTCTTGAACCCCTGGGCATTCTTCTTCGGATCGGATTTGCCCGTCCCGAACTCGTAGAAATTGTTGTATCCCGTCACCGTTTCCCACGGCGTCGGATCGTCGTCAGACACGCCCACGACACGCGGTTGGTTGCGCTCGTACGCCCAGGCTCCGCCGGCCACGAGGGCACCGCCGATACCAGCCGCGGAGGCGCGCTTGATGAAGGCCCGCCTGTTCAGGAACAGGGATTCGGGGGTGACTTCCGAAGGATGGGGGTGCGAATTCGAAGGCATGGGATCGGCAGAGTGGAAATCGGCGGATTGACGCGTTGGCTGACAGACCTACGCCTGCTTCGTCGAACGGCTCCCCGGAGCATTACACCCTCGGCCCCCAAACGTGACATTCCGGGGTCCATCGGCCTGAGGATACGGGCGAACCGTGGCCATCGGGCCGTTTTACCGGGCCACGAGCACACCATTCTCCATGCCGGCACCCGGATAGCGGATCACCTCATGGCCTTCGACCAGGCCTGAAATGACTTCCACCATCTCGGAGGAGCGCGCTCCCAGGCCGACAGGCCGCTTTTCCAGTCGATCATCCACCACGGCGAACACGGTCCAGGCCCCCTCATCCCGGAATACGGACGAAACCGGTACCGTGAGGACACCTGCCGTGGCATGCACCACGATGGCCGTCTCCACCCGGAAGCCGTCTCCCAACCCTGCCACCGAACCCGGAAGCTCGATGACCACATTGACGCGCTGCTCCTCCACGCCCAACGCCGATCGCTTCGTGAAGGCCGACGGCTCCACGTAGCGGACACGTCCCTGGATGGAATCGGCTCCCTCCCAACCCGCAAAATGCACCCGCTGTCCCGGCCGGATCGTGAGTGCATCCTCGCTCAGGGCGTCCACCACCACATCCATCCGGTCCAGGCTGCCGATGACCATGATCGGTTCGCCCGTCCCGACCATGCGGCCGCTGCGCTCGGGCAGGAAAAGAATGGTCCCGGCCGATTCGCTGCGGACCGTGATGCCTCCGGCAGACCGCTGCGCATCATCCGTCAAGGACAGGGCTTCGGCGCTACGCACCTCGGCGGCAATCGACAGCACCTGGCCTCGATGATGCCAAAGATCCCGGGAGAGCTTGGTACGCAACGTTTTCATGCCTACCACTCGATTTCGTCGATACCCAGACGATCGCGGTTCCTCGAATCCTCCGTGATCCTGCCGCTGCCCATGCGCACCACCCGATCGCCCATCCACGCAATGGCGGCGTTGTGGGTGATGACCGCTACCGCCGTCTTCAGTTCGGTGTTGACCCGTTCGAGGGCCCGGAGCACGATCCGTCCCGTTTCCAGGTCCAGGGCGCCGGTCGGTTCGTCACACAGCAGCACCTGGGGGCGCTTGGCCACGGCACGGGCAATGGCCACCCGCTGCTGTTCGCCTCCGGAGAGTTGCGCTGGAAAGTGGTCCAACCGGTTGCCCAGATCCACCAGGGCCAGGGCTTCTTCGGGCGACATCGGATCCGCCGCGATCTCCGTGACCAGGGCCACATTCTCGCGGGCCGTGAGCGAGGGAATCAGATTGTAGAACTGGAAGACGAATCCGACGTGGTGTCGTCGATACGCCGTCAATTCGGCCTCATCGGCCTGATCGAGCCGCTGATCCCGGTACCAGACCTCCCCGGACGTCGGGGTATCCAGTCCACCCAGGATATTGAGGAGCGTGCTCTTGCCGCTGCCGGACGCACCAAGGAGGACCAGCAATTCGCCCTCGAACAGGTCGAAATCCACGTCCTTCAGGGCCTCGACCTGGACTTCGCCCATGTCGTAGACCTTGGAAAGGTGGCGGGCCCTGAAGATGCGGACAGGTTCCATGAAAGACATATCGATCGCTTCTTCAAGGGTACGGAAAGCGCGCTTCACTTGTTGTCGGGTATTCCCCATCCCCTCCCCGTATCTTGGGCGCTCTGATCCGATCCTCAACGCTCCTTCCATGACCTTCCACGGCACTTCCCTCATCGGTTTCTCCCACGGACGCGAAAGCGCCTCTCCTTTCCACGCCATGAATCCGGCCACGGGCGAACCGTTGCCCGGCGCGTTCCATCCCGCATCGGCCGAAGAAGTGGCCCGGGCGGCCGGACTGGCTGCCGCTGCCTTTCCCGCGTATTCGGCCACGTCGCCTTCGGCGCGCGCGGCCTTCCTGCGCGCCATCGCCGATGAACTGGAAGCCGTACGACCCGACATCGTGGCCCGCATGCCCCTGGAAACGGCCCTTCCGGAAGGCCGCGCGAACGGCGAGCTCGGGCGCACGATCGGGCAGCTGAGGATGTTTGCCGACCTCGTGGCCGAGGGGTCGTGGGTGGATGCCCGCATCGAAACGGCCATGCCCGATCGTGCGCCCGTCCCGAAACCGGACCTCCGCTACCTGCGCGTCGCCCTGGGACCGATGGCTGTCTTCGGTGCCTCCAACTTCCCCCTGGCTTTCTCCGTGGCCGGAGGCGACACCGCTTCGGCCCTTGCGGCCGGATGCCCGGTCGTGGCCGTGGGGCATTACGCACACCCTGGAACGAGCGAAATCGTGGCCGAGGCCATCCAGCGTGCGGTCCGCAGCGCCAACCTGCCCGAAGGCACCTTTTCCTTGCTGCAGGGCACCGGACAGGCCGTCGGGATCCCGCTCGTGGACCATCCGGCCATCAAGGCGGTCGGGTTCACGGGTTCGCGCTTCGGGGGCCTGGCCATTGCCCAGCGCGCCGCTGCCCGCAAAGAGCCGATTCCGGTCTACGCCGAAATGAGCTCAATCAACCCCATCGTGATCCGCGCCCACGCCCTGGCCAATCGGCGCGACGCGCTTGTGGCAGGACTGGCCGGATCGGTCAGCCTCGGCGTCGGGCAATTCTGCACCAATCCCGGGCTCGTGTTGTTGCCCTCGGGCGCCGATGCGGAGGCCTTCATTGCCGCGTTTGCCTCCGCCATGGACGCTTCCAAGGGCGGCACGGCCCTGCACGCCGGCATCGCCAAGGCCTATCAGGACGCCACCGCGGCCCGCGCCGCCCACGCCGAGGTCGAGACGCTCGCGGCTACGGACAACGACCCCGCGTCCAACCGGGTAAACCCCTGGGTCTTCCGGACCACAGCGGCCGCGCTGCTTTCCGACGACTCCCTGACAGGTGAAGCCTTCGGCCCGTCCACCACCCTGGTGACGTATGCCGACGACGATGAGCTGCAGCGTGTCCTGGGTGCCCTCGAGGGACAGCTGACCATGACGCTGCAGGCGGATGCTGCGGATCATCCCGTATCGCCCGGTGTGCTGCGCGCCATGCAGGACCGTTGCGGCCGGATGATCGTCAACGGCTTCCCCACCGGCGTGGAGGTGTGCGCGGCCATGGTCCATGGCGGCCCGTTCCCGGCCACGTCCGACGTCCGGAGCACGTCCGTGGGCACAGCGGCCATCGAACGGTTCGCCCGTCCCTTCTGCTTCCAGGATGTGCCACAAGCCATGCTCCCCGAAGCCCTCCGGGACGGCAACCCGCTGGGCATCTGGCGGCTCGTCAACGGCACCCGCACGCGGGACTGAGTGGACGGATTCCTCGGCATCGACCTCTCTGCAGCCGAATGGCTGCTGTTCCTGGTGGCGGGCATCGGGACGGGGATCATCAACACCCTGGCCGGAAGCGGGTCCCTGATCACGCTGCCCATCTTCGTCTTCGTCTGTGGACTGCCGGCGCCGGTGGCCAACGGTACGAACCGGATCGGCGTGCTGCTGCAGAGCAGTGTGGGCCTGGCCACGTATCGTCGCAGGGGCGCCCTCGACCTGTCCGGATCGACGCCCATGCTCGTGGCCATCACGCTGGGCGCAGTGGCGGGCACCCTGGTGGCCGTGGACCTGAACGAGGAGGTCATGAACACCGTGCTGGGCGCCCTGATGATCTTCATGCTCCTCGTGCTGCTGCTCAACCCGGCCCGATGGATCCACGAGGAGGCCATGGATGCGGCACGGACGCGGCATCCGTTGTCTGTGGCCGTGTACTTCCTGATCGGGGCCTATGGCGGATTCATCCAGGCCGGCGTGGGCATTTTCCTGCTGGCCGCCTTCGTCCTGATCTCGCGCTACACCCTGAAGAGCGGGAACGGCATCAAATTGCTCGTGGTGGTCCTTTTCACCGTGCCCAGCCTGGCCATTTTCTTCTGGTTCGATCAGGTCCACATCGGATACGGATTGGCCATGGCCGTCTTCCAGGCGTTCGGTGCCTGGGTGGCGGTACGCTGGATCGTGCGCATTCCGAATGCCGATGTGTGGATCCACCGGGTATTGATTGTGGCCGTTGCGGCCGCCGCCATTAAATTCCTGTTCTGACGCCCCACCAACCGCTCCTTCCATGCACGCCTCCACGCGCTCCGTCCTCTTCGGCCTTTTCCTGACCGCCTCCATCCTCTGGGCCACCGGTTGTGGTTCGTCCGATCCCCTGCGCAGCCCATCGCTGGCCACCATGGCGCAGCCGGCTCCGGATTCCTTCGACGTCGAGATGGTCACCAGCGCCGGCACCATCCAGCTGCGCCTCTACCGCGACTGGTCTCCCAAGGGCGTGGACCGCGCCTTCTACCTCTTCCGCAACAACTACTACGAAGGCACCCGCTTCTACCGTGTCATCGACGGCTTCGTGGCCCAGTTCGGGGGCTCGGGAGAAGCCGACGTGGATTCGATCTGGCGGTCCATGGCCATCCAGGATGAACCGGTACGGGCCAGCAACAAGCGGGGCACGATCTCCTTTGCGCGCGCCGGCCGCAATTCCCGCAACACCACGATGTACATCAACCTCGTGGACAACACGCGCCTCGATTCGCTTGATGCCGGCGGCGTGGTGGGTTACCCGCCCATCGGACGCATCATCGGCGGCATGGCGGCCGTGGACAGCCTCAACGGCGAATACGGGGCCGCACCCATGCGGACGGACCTCACGGCCAACGTGCTGCGCGCTGAATATCCCCGGCTCGACTCCATTGCCGCCACCCGCGTGACGCGCATGTGGTGACGGGGCCCGCGTTCCCGGTCGTCAGGCGCCGCTGCCCGGCAGCATGCCGCGGATGCCCTTGGCGCCGTCGATGAACAGCTGCAGGTGCGGAAAAGGGATCTCGATATCTGCCGCCTTGAGCGCCTTGAAGATCTTTTCGGTGTATTCGGCCTTGATGGGCACTTCCACGGACGAGTCCCGGACATGGAAGCGGAGCACCATGTTCACGCTGGAGGCGCCCAGTTCCACGGCCACGACGTCGGTCGGATAGTCAGCGGCAATCCGCGCATCGTCCCGGATGAGGTCCATCACCACGGACCGGGCGGCGTCGGTGGATTCCTTGTAGGCGATGCTGAACGGCACCTCGATGCGCAGGACCCCCAGCAGCGTGTGGTTGATGAGCTTCTGGTTGATCATCAGGTTGTTGGGCATCACCATGATCTCGTTGTTGAGCGTCCTGAGGCGCGTCGAGCGCAAGGTGATCTCCTGGATCGTCCCATAGGTGTTGTCCA
>JAQCDI010000147.1 GCA_027620595.1 Bacteroidota bacterium
TGCGAGGTACCGCGCAATTTGGGTGGTAGAAGTACGTATTCCTTGAATGTGCTTGCCGATACCGGTCCGGATTGCCACCTTTCGTAATCCCAATGGAAATCCTTGTGAGCGAGCACCCGCATCGGACCCGAACCCTGGAACAACTTCTGCTGGAAGTCCAACTCTGCCGCCGGGAGCGCCAGGATGCCCTTCATGCGCTGGAGCGTCTGCAGCAGGAGCTCACGGACATCCAGGCCTTCTCCCACATCGGAACGTGGCGTCGGGAGGCTGACAGCGATGTGCCCATCTGGTCCGATCGAACGTATCAGATCCATGGCATACCCCTAGGGATGCCCCTCAACCGGGCAAAGGTCCTGAGTCTGGTACACGACGAGGATCGGGACCGGGTACGGAGCGCCTTCGACGAAGCCATCGAGAAAAGCGAGGCCTTCCGGATCGTATTCCGGATCCAGCGACCGGACGGAGCCGTGCGTGTTTTGCATACCGACAACCTGGTGACGATCGATCCACGAACCGGGAAGACGGTGGTGCACGGTGTGGTACATGACATCACGGACCCCATGGATATTGCCGACCGGCCTTTGGCAGCCGTGGGACCATTTCCTGAGCACTGCCTGGTGGTCAACGTGGAGGGTATCGTACTGCGAAGCAACGGCATCATGCGGGAGTCCCTGGTCCATTCGGAACCGGGTGGGTCCGTGTTCCGGTTGTTCGCAGCGGGGGAGTGCCACGAGGCGCTCGAGGCGGCCATGGACGAGGTAGAGGCCGGAAAGGGCCCTTGCCGGGTTTCGCTGGTGGTCGAAGGCGAAGACGAACACGTTACCTCGTGGTACACCGTCCAGTCGTGGAACGAGGGAGAACGGCTCAATGGGTTCATCATTGCCCCGGAACGGAATGACACCCTGGCGCCCCTGCCCAGGGAAAAGGATGCGACTGGTCTGGGAAGAGCGACCACTCCGATTTCGGGTGCCTGGGAGTTCGAGGTGGCCACAGCGGAAGCCATCTGGTCGGGCGGAATGTACGAGATCCTCGATATGCCCCCGACCGATCCGCCGCTGTCGGCCGAAGCTTTCCGGAGCATGGTCCACCCGGAGGATGAGGCGTACTATCGGTCCCGACTGGAGTCCTTCCAAGCCAACAAGCAGCCCTTGACCCTGACATTCCGCATCATTTCCGCGAAAGGTGTAGAGAAGCGGGTTTCCGCCCACGTGGAAGCCATTTCCCGCACCGGACCCTTTTCCCATGCCTTCGGGACCCTGATGGATATATCGACGCAGGATGCCCTCTACGGTGCAGCCCGGGAACAGGAACTCCAGGTGCGCACCCTGCAGCAGTCGCTTGGACAGATGAACCTGCGGCTGTTGGAGTCCAATCTGCGGTTGAGCAAGGCACAGGAAGATGAGCGTGCCCGAATCGCCGAGAATCTGCATGACCATGCCGGAGGCCTGATCACCTCATTGAACTTGATCGTGAGTCAGATGGCGGAGGACGGTGTGGAAGACCATCTGGCGTCGGCTCGACGGATGCTGGACGAACTGGGAAACCGGATCCGGCAGACCACACGGCAACTGCGACCGAATGTCCTTTCCCGATTCGGTATTGAAGCGGCCATCCAGGAGCTCAGTCAGGACATGAGTTCATTGGCCGGACTCGAACTCCAACTGGATACCCGGAACCCCGGCATCCGGATGGACGGCCGGACCACCACGTTGACTTTCCGGATTGCGCGCGAGGCGATGATGAATGTGGTCCGGCATGCAGAAGCCACGACGATGTGGGTCACGTTCGGGCCCCTGGACGACCAAATCGTCCTGCGCATCGAGGACGACGGCCACGGGTTCGATCTGGAACGGGCGCTGTCAGATTCTTCCATCGGACTTGAATCCATGTATGACAGAGCCGATTCCATAGATGGTCGATTGATAATCCGCCCTCGAACCGGAGGAGGAACCACGGTAGAATTGCAGATTCCGAAACGCGGTTGAAATCGCCGACAGGCGTGTCGTAACCGATGGGGTTTCTACGTTTCTATCGACAGGTACCTACTCCTCCTGCCAAACTCCGGAATCCATGGCAACCATCCTCATCATCGAGGATCACCCGCTGGTGCGTGAAGGCATCCGCTCCTATCTGGAACGTTCCTCGTTCCACAAAGTGGTCGGAGAATGCGCTTCCGGCCTGACGGGACTTGCCAAAGTGGGAGAATTGAGGCCGGACGTGGTACTGGTGGATCTCCGAATCCCCGAAATGGACGGTATCGAGGTACTCCGCAGGATCCGCCAGGACTATCCCCTCATCAAGATCCTGGTCGTTTCGATGCATGCCGGATCGGCCTACGTGACCCGCGCTGTTCGCAACGGGGCGCATGGCTATCTGCTGAAGAACTCCGATATCCGGGATCTGTCCCAAGCCATCGACACGATCATGTCGGGCGGGACCTGGTTCAGCCCCACGATTGCGGCGGCCATAGATGAGAACGGTCGTGTTGCCGACCCGTACGAGGACCTGACGACCCGGGAACGGGAGGTGCTGCAGCTGGTGGCCGAAGGCAAGACAGCCACGGACATCCGGGACATCCTCTACATCAGCGCCCGGACGGTCGAAAAACACCGGTCCAACCTGATGAAAAAGCTGGGATTGAAATCCCACGCCGAAGTGATCCGCTACGCACTACAACGGGGATTGATACCCATAATCGGCCCCGGTTGAACCCTGCACGGACCGGGCAGCCAGGTATTTACTCTATGCCGCCCAGGCAGACGTACTTGGTCTCGAGGTATTCATCCATGCCGTACTTCGAGCCTTCCCGGCCGATGCCGGACTCCTTGACCCCTCCGAAAGGTGCCACGGCCGTGGAGATCATCCCGGTATTAACCCCGACCATGCCGTATTCCAACGCTTCAGGCACCCGCCACGACCGAGCGTTTTCCCGCGTGTAGACGTAGGCAGCCAGCCCGTACCGGGTATCATTGGCGCGTCGGATCACTTCGTCCTCGTCGCGGAACGTCGTGATGGCCGAAACAGGCCCGAAGATCTCTTCCTGGAAGATGTCCATGCCGTCTTCGATACCCGACAGCAGGGTCGGTTCGTAGTAGGTTCGCCCCATTGCATGTCGGGAGCCTCCGGTTCGAAGGGTGGCGCCGCGGTCCCGGGCATCCGCCACCAGGCGTTCCACCTTGGCCACGGCCGCTTCGTTGATGAGCGGCCCGATATCCGACGACTCGTCCACCCCGGGCCCCACCTGCAAGGTGCGGGTCCGACCGGTGAGGCGCACCGTGAATTCCTCGGCCACGCGTTCATGGACATAAATGCGGTTGGCACAGACGCACGTCTGGCCGGCGTTACGATACTTCGAGGCCACGGCGCCTTCGACGGCGGCCTCCAGGTCGGCATCGTCAAACACGATGAAAGGCGCATTTCCACCCAGCTCCAGGGACACGCGTTTGACCGTGTCCGCTGCGCCGCGCAGCAACAACTTGCCTACGCGGGTCGAACCGGTGAAAGACACCTTCCGAACGGCAGGACTGGACAGGATCACCTCCCCTGCCGCGGCCGCATCCGCGGTAGTGATCACATTCAGGACGCCGGCGGGGAATCCTGCATCTTCGGCAAGGCGCGCCAGCGCAAGGGCTGTCAAGGGCGTGAACTCCGAGGGCTTGATGATGACCGTACAGCCGGCGGCCAGGGCAGGCGCCACCTTGCGCGTGATCATGGCCGCCGGGAAATTCCACGGTGTGATGGCCGCCACGACGCCGACCGGCTGTTTCAAGGCCAGAATGCGCTTGTCGGTCATGTGCGGGGGAATGATGTCCCCGTACACGCGAGGGGCTTCCTCGGCAAACCATGCAATGAAGGAAGCCGCGTAGCGGATTTCTCCCCGGGATTCCTTCAAGGGCTTGCCCTGCTCCAGGGTCATCAGGAGCGCCAGATCCTCCTCGTTGGCCAGCACGAGGTCATGCCAGCGACGAAGCAGCGTGGCACGCTGGGCGGCCGTCCGGGCGCTCCAGGCCGGAAAGGCCGCTTCGGCAGCGTTGATGGCCGAATCCACATCCTTCGGCCCCAGATCCGGAACCGTGGTCAGCTCCGCGCCGTCTGCGGGGTTGGTGACCGCAAACCGGTCTCCCGAATCCGCAGACACCCAGTGTCCGTTCACAAAAGCATTGTCACGAAGCAGATCTTCTACAGCCAGCATGGGTGTTCTCTCCAAAGGATTCCGGTCAATTCGCGCTCAGCGACCAAGCGTACCCGCAACCGCGCATTGGTGGATTGTATGGAGCCTGATGGTCCTCGTTCCATCCTTGGCGCAGGCACAGGCGTCAATGCTCAGCGGGATCGTCCAGGACGAAGAGTCGGGCGAACCCCTGTCCGGGGCGTTGCTGGTTGCTGGCCCCTCCGGACCTACGGCCATTTCGGATGCCAGGGGACGATTTTCCCTTCGCTGGGGCATGGGGAGGGTGGATTCGGTCCATGTTCGACTCCTCGGGTATCGGCCCCTGAGCATGCCGATTCAACTCGGGATGCTTTCGGGTGAACCGCTGATCATCCGGTTGAAGCCGGCGCCGGTGCGCCTCGATGGCATCACGATATCGGCCACGCGGGAGGCCCGGGATCGAAGCGAAGTGCCGATGGCCGTGGACCGTCTGGATGGACGGACGATCGAACGCCTCAACCCTGCCCATCCCTCGCGCATTGCCAACCGCATCCCGGGCGTATGGATCAACGCCACGGAAGGGGAAGGGCACATGACGGCCATCCGGCAACCCTTGTCCCTGCTCCCCCAGTACCTGTTCCTGGAAAACGGTATTCCGACCCGATCCACAGGCTTCTTCAATCACAATGCCCTGTTTGAAGTCAACCTGGCCCAGGCTTCGGCACTGGAGATCATCAAAGGACCCGGCACCGCGTTGTACGGCAGCGATGCCATTGGTGGGGTCATCAACATCGAGACCGGCACCCTTCCGTCAGAATCGGGCGGGGCGGTCACGGCCGAAGGGGGATCGTTCGGATTCCGCCGCCTGTTGGCCACTGGTGCGTCCGTAGGCGAGCGGAATGGCTTTCGTGGCGATGTGAACTGGACGGCTTCCGATGGCTGGCGACGCGGCACCGCATATGACCGATTCAGCACAACCCTGTCCTGGCAGCGGACCTTTGGCGGGTCAGGGCGGATTCGGACCGTGGCCACGTATACCGATGTGCAGCAACATCCTGCAGGGATCGCAGCCATATCGACGGCCGACTACGAATCCGACCCCCGCACCCACTACACGCCGGTGTCCTACCGCAATGTGACGGCCGTTCGTGTGTCGTCAGCCATCGAACGCTGGTCCGCCAACACCCTCTGGAGCGTCACGCCATTCTTCCGCTATTCCCGCATGGACCTCATCCCCAACTGGGCGCTGGCGTTCGACCCGGCCATCTGGGAGGTGCACAACTACTCGTTCGGCACCCAGTTGCGCTACCGGCGTTTCGTTCCGTCACTGGGCTTGAGCTGGATTGCCGGCACCGACCTGGACATCAGCCCGGGTCGCAGGACAGAAACGGAGGTCGTGGCCGAGCGCGTCGACGGACTGTTTGTGGCCGTTACACCCGCCGGACTGCAGTACGACTACGACGTGACGTTCGGACAGGCGGCACCGTATGTGCATTCCGAATGGCAGGCCACGTCCCGCTTGCGGCTCAACGGTGGGTTGCGCCTGGACCTGGCCATGTTCGACTATGAGAATCGGCTTTCCGCGGTTCGCACCAGCGCCCGCCCTCCCAGCGTGTCACCTACAGTCACTTGAGCCCCAAACTGGGCGGCGTGTACCGGGCGTCGGAATCGCTCAATGTCTTTGCCTCCTGGCGGCATGCCTTCCGCGTCCCGGACGAACGGCAGGTGTTCCGTCAGGGCGCAGCCCGATCATCGATCGGGCTGCGCCCGGTCCGCGCCGACAACATCGAGACCGGTGTGCGATGGCAGCAGGCCCGCGTCGGCATCGACGTTACTGCATTCAGCCTGCGCAAGGGCGACGACATCGTGACGTTCAACTACGAGGACGGCAGCCGGGGCAGTGTGAACACGGGGGAAACCCTGCACAGGGGCCTCGAAACCGGTGTCCGGATCGAGCCGACCCGGGACCTGAGGGTTTCCGGTGCCTGGACGCTTTCCCGCCACACGTTCGAGGAATGGGTCACCGAACTGGGCCAGGACTATTCGGGCAACGAGATGGACGTGGCGCCCCGACACCTGCTGCAGGCCGAGGTTTCGTGGACAGCACCCTGGCTGGAAGGCATCGAGTGGGGCCTCGAGGTCCATCGCGTGGGCTCCTACTGGATGAATCCCGAGAATACCGTCGAGTACGAAGGGCACACGCTCCTGCATGCCCGCCTGCACGCGCAGCTCACCGACCGCTGGTTGCTCCTGGCCCGCGTTGAGAATGTGACGGATCGGCTGTATGCCCAGCGCGCCCTGACGAACGCCTTCCGTGGGGACGAATGGGCGCCCGGACTGCCGCGATCCGTCAATGTGGCCTTGCGGGCCTCCTTCTGACGTCCGGGCATAAAAAACGGCCCCTCCTTCGCAGGAAAGACCGTCATATCGGACATCGATGACCGTGTGGAGCTAAGCGGATTCGAACCGCTGACCTTCTCATTGCGAACGAGACGCTCTACCAACTGAGCTATAGCCCCGGCTTCCGCCCTCACGGACGAACTTCCTGAAAACCCG
>JAQCDI010000148.1 GCA_027620595.1 Bacteroidota bacterium
ATGTGGCAATCACGGTGACGGTATTGGAGCGGTTCGCCGAAATGGCGGCCGACGAACACGGCGTGACCGACGTGGCCGAACTGCTTGAGCTGCAGGGCAGGACCTATGCCCGGGTCAACCCGCATTCGAAGCATGTGGTGGCCATAAAACGGGACCGATTGCCGGAGCTGCCCGGCAGCCCCGGTGTCTACTTCATGAAGGACGGACGCGGAAAAGTCCTCTACGTGGGCAAGGCGCGGGATCTGTCCAAGCGGGTGACGTCCTATTTCAATGCCATCGAGGCCCATCCGCCACGCATACGGCAGCTCATTGCCAAAGTACGGGACGTGACCTGGAATGAACTGCCCACCGAACTCCACGCTCTGATAGAAGAAAGCCGGCAGATCAAGACACTGGATCCGTCCTTCAACCGGGCCCAGAAGCGCTATATGGCCCGGCCCTATCTACGCCTCGACATCCGTCATGCGTATCCACGGCTGACGGTGCAGGTCATCATGCGCGATGATGGTGCCGAATACTATGGCCCGTTCCGCTCCCGGTCCCAGGCCCACAGTCTGCTGGAGCTGATCGAGGCCGTATTTCCCATACGGAACTGTCCGGCCACGGATTTCGATCGAGGTCGTCGCTGTGTGCGGGCCGATATCGGGCGGTGTCCGGCGCCGTGCACGGGTTCGGTCCAGCCGCAGGACTATGCGGACATCGTGGGGGAGGTCCGACGATTCCTCCGCGGAGATGTGGATGCCGTTGCCGATCAGCTGGAAGCGGCCATGCTCGAAGCGGCGGAAGCATTCCGTTTCGAGGAGGCCGCCAAGTTGCGCGACTGGATTGCCTTGCTCGAGGAGCGCATTGCGCAGGGAGGCGCTGTTGCGCAAGAGGTATCAGGCCCCGAAGTCATCCATTACTTGAAGGCCCGGGAGGGCGAGCGGGCCACGTTGGTGGTCATGGCCGTGGGACGGATCCACACCCTGGAAGCACCTGCACCGGACGACCCCGGGGGACATCACATACGGGATGCGCTGCGCGATATCGAATCGGCAGACGCTCGTCCAACGGGTCTTCGGCCATGGGAGGCCGATGCCCGTCGTTTGCTCGATCACTGGTTGCACGTGTACCGCAACGAGGTGGTCAGCATCGAACGGCGTGCGGAAGAGCCCCTGCCGTCTTTTGCCGAGCGGGCCGAGTTGCTGATCGGAATGCACCTGGAGGCCACCCGCCCCGATAAGGATCAACCGAACATCCAACGCACGACGTAGACGGCTGAGATGAGGGCCACCGCGTCGGCAATCAAGCCGGCCGGAACGGCGTGCCGGGTCCGCTTGATGTTCACGGCTCCGAAGTAGACGGCTATGACGTAGAACGTGGTTTCGGTCGAACCGAACATCGTGGCCACCATCTTGACCAGGATGGAGTCTTCTCCGAACTGGTTGATCATGTCCAGGACAATGGCGGCCGAGCCGCTGCCCGTGAGCGGGCGGAGGATCATCATGGGTAGCACCTCAGGCGGAACGCCGATGAGCCCGAAGATGGGGCGCAGGCCGTCCACCAGGAAATCCATGGCGCCCGAAGCGCGGAACATGCCGATGGCAAACAGGATGGCCACCAGGTACGGAATGATGGTCACGGCCACTTTGAAGCCTCCCTTGGCGCCCTCGACGAATTCCTCGTACACCGGGACCTTCTTGAGCAGGCCGTACAGGGGAAACCCGACAATGAGCAGGGGCAGGACGAATACAGAGGCAATCTCGATGAAAGAGCGGATGGTTTCCATGGATCAGCCCTCCCTCGATTCTGATGACGCGATGACGGCCGCAGGTCGGGAGCGGAAGCGTTGCATGCGCCCGAGCAGCTTGGCAGCCACCACGGCCACCACGAGCGAAATCGTCGTAACGATGATGATGGCAAAAATCAGCTCATTGATCTGAAGTCCCATGAGGGCAACCAGGAGTACGGGAGGGACGATCTGGACAGAAGCTGTGTTCATGGCCAACAGCATGACCATGGAGTCCGTGGCTGTCTCCTTGTCCTCATTCAGGGTTTGCAATTCCTCCATGGCCTTGATGCCCAACGGGGTGGCGGCGTTGCCCAGACCGAGCATGTTGGCTGTCAGGTTGAGAACGATCATGCCCATGGCGGGGTGACCCTTGGGTATGTCGGGGAAGAGGGGCCGCAGGATGGGCTGCGTGTAGCGGACAACGGAGTCGATCAAACCGGATTTCTCGGCAATCTGCAGCAGTCCCATCCACAGGGCCAGTACACCGATCAAGCCCAGAGCCAGCTCGACTGCCAATTCGGCCATGGACAATGCGGCAGCGGCTATGGCCCGCATCTTGACGAAACGGACGGCGGAAAAGGTGACGGTGGCCGAGCCGGTGGCCGTGTCCCAATCTTCGAGGGGGCCCCGCAGGTCATTGTCCCTTTCGCTCGTCTGGGACCGGATGGTTGCCCATGGCTCGGGCAGGGACGCATCCTCTGCAAAGCGCAGCTGCAATCCTTCCTGGTTCTGGATTACGACGCCGGCAAACGAGGTGTCGGGCGCGCTGGTGCTCCCGTAGAAGGCGCGGTACTCCTCGGGATTGACCGATACGGTAACCGGAATCCGGCGGGACTGCATATCGGCGCCAGGTGCGGCGCTAACGGTCAACGCATAGGATTCGCCGTTGCGGTAGGTGTCCGAGGCAAGGTCGTTGGCATCATAGACGATCCCGAAGACGAGACTGAGAATGATGAGACCGGCCCAGATGTAATTGAGCATGTCAGGGCAGCGGAGGTGGAAGGGCAGTGGTGTCCGCTGATGATACGAAAGAGCCCTGATGCAGATAAAAGACCTGAGTGGCGGCGGCTCCGAAGACCCCGGGTTCAATGGATTCAACCCCGAGGGAAGTGCGCCCGCGCTTGGAAGGTCGGTGTACCCGAGTACACCCTTCCTGCGGACAGGGCCAACACACAACTGATACTGAGTGGGAGGCGTCGGGTCATTTCCGTGCGGCCTCGATGTTCGTATCGACGAAGCACCCACTGGATTTCAGGACTTAATATGAAGATGGCGTGAAGCCGCTTAAGCCCTACTGTATTCGCCCGTTCGGCGTGCATTTAACAATCCGGAACTTCAGTCGAAAACTGGTTCATCACCCATGCATCCCCATGCATCCGACCGTGTACCCCAAAACCGTTTTTCCCATCCTCCTGCTGTGGCTTGCCTCACTGGGATTGGTGAGTTGTGCTTCCCTGGACCTGCCGGTGGACCCGCATCCCCAGGCCGACCCGCCTGTGGAAGCCGGTTCGCCCGAATCCGGGCAGACGGACAACGTGGACACGATAGTTGAGCCCCGGTTTGCGCCACGCACAACCCAGCGTCTGCATGGCTACTACGCTTGGTGGACCAGGGGGCTTTGGCTGAATCTGGACCTCTCCGTCTACGACAAGATCTTCTTCTTTTCCGTCACTCCTGCGGCCGACGGCTCCTTGGCTGAACGGCATGGCTGGCCCTTTGCGTGGGAGGGGCTCCGGGCAAGGGCGGACAGTGCGGCGGTTCCGGTGATTCCGGTCCTGGCGCTGTTGGATGAGGCCGTTCTGGCGCCGCTGTTCACCGACAGCACGCACCGGTCGAACCTCGTGGAAAGCTCCATGGAACTCATCGAAGAAAGTGGAGATGCCGGGCTGCATCTGGACTTCGAGTGGTTTTCTCCTGCACCGGACTCTGTCCGGGAGGGATTCCACGCGTTCCTGGATTCGTTGACGTCCCGCGTGGAGCGTGAGCGGCCAGAAGCAGCCCTTTCGATCTTTGTACCCGGGCTGCAGATGTCCGGCATGATCGACGTGTCCCGGATCCCAGACATCTTCCAGGAAATCATGGTGCAGGGGTATGACATCCACTGGCAGACCGGACCGACGGCCGGCCCGCTGGCGCCCCTCGAGGGCTGGGCCGGCGCCGACTGGGAGGGCATCGCCGATTCCATGGCTGTGCGAGGTATAGCCGCTGAACGGATCGTCATGACCGTTCCCTATTACGGCTATGAATGGCCTGCCGAAAACGACCGGCCCGGATCTGGGACACGCGGCATGGCACGCACCGTGACCTATGCGCGCGTGGATTCGCTCAACCTGCCGGAAATGCAGGTGGCGGCCCAGGATCGCGTCGAGGCGCACGGGTTGATGCGCGACCCGCGTTCCGGCAGCCCCTACTATGCATTTGCCGACTCTACCGGCTGGGTCCAGGGGTGGTTCGAGGATCGGGAAAGCCTGGCCGCGAAGTATCGTTGGGTCCGTGAGCGTTCCATGCGGGGGGTTGCCATCTTCCCGATCGGATACGATGCCTCGCGCATGGATGATCTGCTGCTCGAAACGTTCGGCACGCGTCGGCAGGATCAGTAGCAGAATTCGGTCAGCACGCCCTCGGTATCCTTGGGGTGGACAAAAAAGATGGTCTTGCCGTCGGCTCCCGGCTTGGGACTGTTGCCGATGAGCGCATATCCGGCCTTCTGCAGACGGTGCCAATCGGCATCGACGTCCTCGGAGGCAAATGCCAGATGGTGGAGTCCAGGGCCTCTTTTTTCCAGGAAGCGGGCCACAGGGGAATCGGGAGACGTGGATTCGAGCAGTTCGATCTTGGTGCCGCCGGCGTCGAAGAAATGGGTGCGGACGCCTTCGGATGCCACTTCTTCGACTTTGTAGGGTTCGGCCCCGAACAGGTCCCTGTAGCGCGCCAGCGAAGCGGCAATGTCCGCCACGGCGATGCCGATGTGTTCCAGTTTCACGCGTGTGCCCCCTTCTCGGATGGGTAGGTCATGGGAAAACCTGTGAACGCACAGATTAGGGATGAACGGGCCGGTGTTCAATATTACCTTGGCGTCAGCCCGATCCAATCCACGCATGCACCTTCACCCCGCGCCTTCCGAATCCCGCAACTACCAGCGACCGGTCATGATGGCCAGCCTGGCGGTGGCCGTCCTCATGCTGGTCGGCAAAACGGCGGCCTGGCTCATTACCGGGTCGGCGGCCATCCTTTCGGACGCCCTCGAATCGGTGGTCCATCTGTTTGCCACCGGTTTTGCCGCCTTCTCGCTGTGGTACTCCGACAGGCCGGCGGATGACACGCATCCCTATGGCCATGGCAAGGTGGCCTATTTCTCCTCCGGGTTCGAAGGTGCGCTGATTACCATTGCGGCGCTTTCCATCATGTATACGGCCATCGCGGACATCATCCGCGGTCCGCAGATCGAGCAGATCGGCGTCGGGCTGCTGATCACCGGCGGACTGGCCCTCGTCAACCTGGTGCTGGGCACGGCGCTGGTCCATACCGGCAAGAAGCACAACAGCATCGTCATGCGGGCCAATGGCCACCATGTCCTGACCGACGTCTGGACGTCGGCCGGCGTCGTGGTGGGCCTGTTCCTGGTCAAATGGACGGGCATCGTCCTGCTCGACCCCATTGTGGCCATCATCCTGGCCTTGAACATCATGTGGACGGCCAGTCGACTCATGCGGGATGCCTGGCACGGTCTGATGGAAACGGCCGACGTCGATGATACCCGCAAGATGATCGATCTGCTGAATGAGGCGCTCGAGAAAGGGGTCATCATGGGCTATCACCAACTGCGCCACCGACGCGTGCACGATCGTATCTGGATTGAATACCACCTGCTGTTCCCGGAGTCGATGAGCGTTGCCGAAGCGCACAATGAGTCCCACCGGGTGGAGGACGCCCTGCACCGGCTCTTTCCGAGGGACCGCGTCATCGTCACGGCGCATCTCGAACCGGAGGCCCACGACGAAGCGCATCAGGATCGGCACCCGGAGCCGGCGGATGACAGCCTGACGGGAGGAGCGTGATGCCTGCACGACGCATCATCGTGGTAGGAGGCGTGGCCGCCGGTCCGGCCGCCGTGGCCGAGGCCCGGCGCACCGACGCCGAGGCCGAGATCATCCTCATCGAGCGCGGGGGAGATATCTCCTACAGCGCCTGTGAGATGCCCATTTTCCTGGCAGGCGAGCTGGCCGATGCCGATCGGCTCGTGCGCTATGATGCCGAGCGGTTCAGCAGCCGCTTCCGATGCGCCGTCCGTCTGCACACGGAAGTGGTGTCGGTCGAACCCTCCACCCGGCATGTGGATGTGGTTGACGGGCGAACCGGAGAGCAGTCGTCCCTGTGGTACGATGCGCTGGTGCTGGCCACAGGCGTGGAAGCCAGTGTCCCCGAGACCTTGAGGACGGCATCGCATCAGGTGCATGTGCTCCGGAGGTTGGAAGATGCGCGGGAGATCCGCAGGCATCTGGACGCGGCGAAGAAGGGGCACGTGGTGGTGGTCGGTGCCGGGTATGTCGGCCTGGACGGGGTAGAGGCCTTCCACCGCGCAGGGTGGCGCTGCACCCTGCTCTCGTCCGGAGGGCGATTCCTGGGACAAGCCCTCGATCCGGATGCTGCCGGCTGGGTACGCACCGCGCTGGAGCGCGACGGGGTGGCTGTGCGGGACGAACGCGCCAAAGGACTGGACGTGGATCCGGACGGGTCCATCCGGGCCGTACGCACCGACAAGGGGGAGCGCATCGGTTGCCAGATGGTCCTGGTGGCCACGGGCACCCGACCCAACACGGCTCTGGCAGCGTCAGCGGGCCTGAAAATCGGCCCAACGGGTGGACTGGTGGTGCAGGACACCCTGCAGACATCCGAACCGGCCATCTGGGCGTGT
>JAQCDI010000149.1 GCA_027620595.1 Bacteroidota bacterium
ATCGGGTCCTCGTTGCCACCCGCAACGGAGAGATCCATACGGTGGATCTTGCCAGTGGCAGGACCCGCGGGTTCAAGCAGGTAGCGGATGTGTTCGAAGGTTCGCCCGTAATCCACGACGGGGTGCTGTACGTACCCGCTGCGTGGGGCCGCCGGGTGCTCGTGGCATTCGATCTGGCCAGGGGAGACAACCGGTGGCGGCGTTCGGGCGTTCCGTTTGCCACATCGCTCGTGGCCCATGGAGACGAAGTAGTCGGTGTGGATGTCGAAGGAACCCTGCGCGCCTTCGGGACGGAGAAGGGCGAAGAGGTCTGGACGTTGTCCCTCGGGGACCACCTCACCGTCAAGGCGTCCCCAGTACAGGTATCGGACTCCGATATCGTAGTGGCTGATGCCGAAGGGGGCGTACGCCGTATTGACCTGGACACGCGCAGTATTGTGTGGGAAAAGGTGTTGCCGGCGCCCGTCCACGTGTCGCCCGCCGCGGATCAGGATCTTATGGTCGTGACCACGACGCGCGGTTCGGTGCATGCGCTGGACGTGTCGAGCGGCACTGAAGTCTGGACCTTTGAGGTGGCTTCCCACGTCCGATTGGGTGCTCCGGCCCTCGGCGCTGATGCCGTCTATGCAGGTGCTACCGATGGGCGCATCCGGTCGTTGGATCGGGAGACCGGGAAAGAAAAATGGTCCACAGCATTTGACGATGTGATCACGGCCCCACCCTTGCTGGCCGGTTCGACCCTGTTTGTGGGCACCTTGGGTTCGGAGCTGTTTGCGCTCGACGCGTCGTCGGGAAATGTCCTCTGGAGTACGGAATTGAAAGGGCGGCTCAAGTCCGCCATGGCTGTTGCGGATGGAGGCCTGTTGATCCTGACGGAACCCAAGTGGGTTGTGTATTACAAGGCAGCATCCCTTTCGGGAGGGGAGGACACTGATGATTGAATCCCGCATCGCGCTTGGAGCCCGGGTTTACTGCCGGATGCTCCTTGCCGTAATAGCAGGCCTCCTCATTGTATTGACGGATGCAAGAGCGCAGAACCGTACGCTGGACGTGCGTTCCAACGCTCCGGAGGCCGGTGTGTATGCCGATGGGGTGTGGTTGGGACGCGTAGCTGACGGTCCCTTCCAGATCGGTCCTGCCATTCGACAGATCCGCGTGGCGCCCGCATCAGGGGCCACCTGGTCCCTGGATCCGCTCTTGTTTGACGTATCCGGGCTGGAGGAGTCCCCTTTGGTCCTGGAAGCACGATTCCGGCTGGTGTACCAGTTCGATTCGGCCCCCTCAGGCGCCGAAGTGCGGCAGGGTGGCCGCGTCCTTGGAAGGACACCTTTGCGGCTGAGCGTTGAGGAGCCGTTGGATTCCGCGGTAGGCGTGTACCTGGACGGTTTCAAGGCAGCGAGTGTGATGCCGGGTGATGCCCTTTGGAACCGGTATCTGCTTGAGTTGGAGCGCGATCCATCGGCTCAGGCCGTGGCCACGGGGTACGTGGTGGAAACCGGACGGCGGGACTGGGTCAGCATTGCCGCCGCCACGTCGGCCATGGCCGCCGGGGCGCTGGCCATCCATTTCCGGACCAAGGCCGACAACCGGTTCAACGATTATCAGGAAAAGGGCAATCTTGTGTTGAAATCAGATATCCGTCGCCTGGACGTACAGTCGGGCGTAGCCCTTGGAGCCATGCAGCTGGGCCTCGGAGTCGTTGTCTTCCGGCTCGCGTTCTGAGTCCAATAGATGTTATTGGTCGGATCGTGACCTGGATTCGCCCTAGAACCCTGGACGCAGGTTGCCGTTGAAGCGGAGGTACTGATTCCTCCTCATTGCATCGCTAAGAGCCCCAGCCATATGATAGTCGAGAAGCTGCAGAACGACCTGAAGGAAGCCATGAAGTCCAAGGATGCCGTCCGTTTGCGGACCATCCGGTCCCTTCGCTCAGCGATCATGGCCAAGGAAATCGACTTGAGGACCGGTGGGACCGGTACCATTTCCGACGCGGATGCCCTGGGCGTTATCCAGAAGCAGGCCAAGCAACGGCGCGACTCCATCGAGCAGTTCATTGCTGCCGGTCGCGACGACCTCAGGCAGGTAGAAGAGGATGAGCTCAAAGTGATCGAAACCTACCTGCCAAGACAACTTTCAGCCGAAGAGGTCCGTACGGAAGTGGCCTCCATCGCGGCAGAACTCGGTGCCACCGGCATGGCGGACATTGGGAAAGTGATGGGGCAAGCCATGACCCGGCTCAAAGGAACGGCAGACGGGAAGCTGGTGCAGGAAGCCGCCAAAGCGGTGCTGTCCGGCTCCTGAACCGTCCCTACGAAAGGGTTCCGGAGCCATTTGATCATCGCATTATCCGGCCGATATCCTATTCATGGCAACACTGGACATCTTCATACTGATTGTTCTGGGCATTGGACTGCTGCGGGGCGCGCAAACTGGCTTCCTGCGGCAGATGGCAGCCCTGCTGGGTACGATCCTGTCATTCGTGCTGGCTGCGTCCTTCATGGGTACCCTGGGTGAGATGATCGGTCAGTCCACCGGATTGTCCCGCGACGTGTCCTCCTTGCTGGGATTCATGACGCTGTTCGTGGTCGTCAAACTGGCCGTCAACGTGGTGGCACGCAGAGCCGAATCGCTCCTTGAGGCGGCCAATCTGTCCGGGCTGGATCGTCTGGCAGGGGGATTGACGGGCGCCCTGAAAGCAGCCGTTGCCATGAGCCTGGTCTTTGTAGTGATCGGCTTTGCCCAATTGCCCGGTGAAGTATCCCGCGATGACTCCGAGCTGTACCGGCCGGTCTATCGACTGGTCCCGGAGGCGTGGGGCCTCCTGTCAGACCGCGCCCCTGCATTCGAGGAACTGCGACGCAAGGTCGAAGACCGCCTGGATTTCCACCGCGATTCGCTGCCCATTTGACCGAAGGTCAGTGAAGGTGGATCAGGGCGGAAAGGGAGACACGGCTTCGTGATCCCCGGAATGGGTCGCTGGCCTGGGTGGGTTCCACCTCTTGGTGCACCAGACCCAGTTGAAGGAACGTGGCGGGATGTGCTTCCACGCGGGTTTCCATGGACCAACAGGAAAGGGGCGAACCGGAATGCGATGTTCTGGCAGATTCCGTGACGACACGGAGCCATTCCATCCATCGGAAGGCAACGGAAGAGCGCACGCCGCCATGCCATCCTGTTTCGCGTTGACCATCCATTCCGGGTGCAGCTGTATCCAAGCGGGAGCGACCGCCGAACGCCTGAAGCCTCCCCGAAAGTCCCCAAGTGCCACGGTCAATATGGAAGCCGGGACCCGTGCCACCCTCCAGCCACACATCGCGACGGGCCAGGAGCCAGGATTCGTCCAGATCCAGCAGGTTCACACTTCCCGACCAGCGGGACCGTTGCAGGTGCATATCGAGAACGGAAAGCTGCACGCGCAAGGGTTCGGAATTATCCTGATCAGCCTGTCGTAACCCTATGGCTGCCAGCCGGATCCTGGAGTCTGGCGACGTCTGGGGAAGCCAGGAGCGCAGAGGAACGTCCAGAACGACGTTTCCGGCATAAGTGGCCGGCAGGCCACCGGTAGATGGACTGACGACTGCTTCCAGGCCTAGGGCGAATAGTGGTTGGGAAAACTGGGCCGTCACCGGAAGGGTCAGACCGGAGCAGGCGGCCAGCAGGAGTGCGCAAACGCGGTGGAATCGGTTCATCCGTAATCAGGGTCAGCAGACGGGGGGTACGGCTATCTTGCGTTTCCGTGCCCAACGCATGATGACGAGCCCACCGATGATCATGGTGCCGCCGATGAGTTGGGCAGGCAGGATGGGGTCGCCCAGGATCAGGAAACCACTGAAAAGCGCAATCAGCGGCACCAGGTTGCCGAAAGCGGCGGTGTGCGAGGCGCCGAGTGCCCGTACGGCATTGTTCCAGAAGACAATGGCGATGCCGGTGGACAGGGCCCCGGAGAACACAATGGCCAGCCAATACCAGACAGTGATGCGGCTCCAATCGGTGCCCTGCCAATAGGGCAGGGACAGCAGGCCGAGCGGAATCAGGCAGAGCAGAAGGGCCAGCACGGTCAATGAAAGAGGAGAGTGGCGCTCGACGAGCGGCTTGGTGAGGGCGGTATAGGACCCCCAAAGGATGGCCGCTCCGAGCACGATGCCGTTACCCAGGAGCAACTCAGATGAAAAGGACAACTCGGCCGAACCGAACGTGACCACGGTGACCGTACCTGTGATGGAGAGGAAAAGTCCGAACCAGGAGCGCGTGGACAGTTTTTCCGTTCCCATCAACAGGGAGAGGAGGGCCGTCCAGATGGGCGCGGAGCTCATGATGATGGCCCCATTTCCGGCGGATGTCTTGTCTAGGCCTGTGATGAAGGCGGCCTGGTAGAGGATCCATCCAACCAACGTGAGTCGCAGAATGGCGTTGCGATCTGTGCGCAGTGGTCGCCAGAACGCCTCCGCTGAGCCTCCGACGCGCCTCCAGTAGATCAAGGTCAGGACGAGGGCTGCCGCCACCAAGCGGAAGAGGTTCATGACATGGGGATGCATGACCTCGAGGACCATCTTTACGATGACGAAATTGAGTCCCCAGAAGAGGACCACGGAAAGCAGTTCGACTTCGCTTCGGTAGGATCGTTTGGCGGGCGCGTTCACAGTCATGGATTCCGGGTGGGAGAAGGCGCGCAAGCTAGGTGAATTGCGCATGGTTCACACGTTCAGCAGGAGGGTTGACCGATTCTTGACCAATGCCACGCAATTCCGTTACTTGTCGGCCAACAATCTGTCGGTTCGCATCATGGCCATGTTGGACAAAGGGATAACCAAGCTCTATTACACCATCGGTGAAGTGGCCGACATGGTGGAGGAAGAAGCGCACGTTCTTCGGTACTGGGAAACGGAATTCGAGCGCCTGAGGCCCCGGAAGAACCGTGCTGGAAAGCGCGTCTACACCAAGGACGACATCGACATGGTATTCCGCATCCGGCATCTGCTCCGCGATGAGAAGTTTACCATCGATGGCGCACGGATGGCCCTGAAGAAGGAGAAGGACGAAGCCCGCAGTGTGCCCGAAGGGCTGAAAGAGCTTCATGAGATCCGCTCTTTCCTGCAGAAGATGGTGGACCGTATCGGGGACTAGGCCCCCCTATTGCATCGAGGCATCTTCGCCCACAATTCGATGGGAAGACTTCCTGCCAGGACGGGGAACCGCGGGGGGAGTTGTATATTGGAGGGTGTCCTGCCTCGCGGCAGGAAAGTTTTCGGGACGTGGCGCAGCCCGGTAGCGCACTTGCATGGGGTGCAAGGGGTCGTGGGTTCGAATCCCGCCGTCCCGACCGAAGGAAGGAAGGCGGGATAACGCGAAAGCGAAATCCCGCCGTCCCGACGAAAACAAGAAAAAGCGAGCACGCGCTCGCTTTTTCTGTTTGAGGAGGGACCAGGGATTGTCCGAGGAGGCGTGGAACGCGCCCCGCAGGAAAATCCCTGTAGAGTCCCGACGACGTCAGTCGTTGACGATCACGGAGTATCCGATCGTGTCGAAGTCCGACATGCGTTCCAGCACGCCGCTGGCGCCTTCCATTGGCACTTGCTCGACAACGAGGGTGGAAGGGCTGATCACTCCCGCCGAAATCATGTTCAGCATCTCCGGGTAGCAGCGGGCCTGCATGCCGTAGGACCCGACAATTTCGATCTCCATCCCGACCATCATGTCGGCAGGGATCGGGAGAATGCCGCGTTCCTCTGCACCCGTCATTCCGAGACGAACAACGCGTCCCCGCTTGCGGAGGGACATGATGCACGGCATCCATGTAGCTGCAGTGCCAAGGCACTCAACGGAGACGTGTACGCCGCCGCCACAACCGAATACGGCGACCCAGTCAGCGGCCTTTACACGGCCCTTCTGGGTTACGCCGTGGAAGGCTGTCATGAATCGACACCCCAAGGCGGCGCCGTCCACGAAGGAGACGTCATCCGGAAGGGTTACCAGGTTTACGTCGGCGTGCGCAACGGGGGTGTACGCCGCAAACCCACCGGCACCCATCGCCATGGAAATGGAAAGGTTGTCGCAGACGTGTTGATGACCGGATGCACACTCACCACAATTGCCACACGCCTGGTTGAAGGGAAAACGACACGATCGCCCTTCTTGAAGCGACGCACGTTTGCACCAACTTCTTCTACGATACCGGCAGACTCGTGACCAAGGACCATCGGGAGCGGGAAATTGATACCCATCCAGTCCCAGTGACCCTGCCAGATGAGCCAGTCCGACCGGCAAATGCCGTTTGCGACCACGCGTACCACCGCATCGTCGGGTCCGATCTGGGGGTCCGGCCAGTCGTTCCGGATGGTCAGGGGTTTCTTGAATTGCTCAACGACGGCAGCTTTCATCGGATGGAAGGGGTCTGGTCCGGCGCAAGCGATCCGGAACGGTTGGGTAAAGGGGCGTGCTATAAAGAAAAGACGTGCCCCATGTACTTGTAAAGATCTACGGTGCGATGTGCCTGTCGGACAACGGAATCCGCGCTTGTTGAGCCTACGG
>JAQCDI010000150.1 GCA_027620595.1 Bacteroidota bacterium
ATCAACTTTCCAGCCCCCCATGCACCGCACCTCCCTGCTGCTCGTCATCGCACTCCTGACCATCCCGGCCACCGCGCAGTCCACCGTCGATATCCAGGCCTCGAAAGACAACACGCTCTACCAGGACAGCGCCGGCGAGCTCAGCAACGGCGCCGGCGAAAGTCTTTTCGCAGGACTGACCATCAGATCGGAAGTCCGGAGGGCGCTTGTCGCCTTCGATCTCTCTGCCATACCGGCCGGGGTCCGTGTGGATTCGGTACAAGTTTCCCTTACCATGACTAAGAGCCTAGGTAGTTTGCAATCCTTTCTGCTGCATAGGGTTACCCAGGCATGGGGCGAAGGCGCATCCAATGCAGGCGGTCAGGAAGGCTCCGGTACCGCCGCGGCGGCTGGGGATGCAACCTGGACGCAGGCCATTCGACCCTCAACCACCTGGACTGCCCCGGGAGGCGATTTCGTACGTACCGCCAGCGCGTCGCGTACCATCCAGGCCACCGGAGAAGCCGTCTGGTTTTCCACCCCGGCGCTCGTGGCCGATGTATCCGGCTGGCTGGCCGATCCGTCGCGGAACTTCGGATGGATCGTGCTGGGCAACGAAAATGTCAGCGGCTCTGCCATGCGTTTCGCCAGCCGTCAGCATGCCTCGACCTCCCAACGACCCCTCCTGCGGGTTTTCTAATCGCAGACCGCGACGTTCACCGAGCAGCACGAACAGCCTGCAAGCTTTGCCGTCTCGTCTGCCTGGCCCAACCCCTTCACCGCAGACATTACGCTTTCGATGACCACGGATCGGACGGAAAACGTCCTGTTGGAAGTCGTGGATGTCCACGGGCGAACCGTCCTCCACACGCAGCGCCGACTTCATGCCGGTAGCAACGACCTCAGCCTGGATGGCTCTGACTGGGCGCCGGGGGTCTACTGGATCCGTTTACACACGGAGACTACTGCCACGACACGTTCAGTGGTCAGACTTCGCTAGCGACCCGTACCGAACACCCGGTGCACGTTGAACCCCCATCCGAAGTCCATGTCGGACAGTGGATTGCGGGTCCAGGCCACGGCGTGCTGCGGTGTGATCCACTGCGACGAGGAGAAGAACATCTGGAAGACGTGCCCCCCGGTCTCGATGTCCACACCGACAGAAAAGACGTTGGTGGTCTCGTCCGTGCGCTCGCCCAGGACAGCCAGGTATTCACCCGTCACGGCCACATTCTCCTTCAGTTCGTAGTGCAGCGCTGAGCCAACCGACCAGTGGTTGTTCAAGGACTGCCAGACGCTGCCGTCAAAACGGGGCTCATCGGGGGCAAAGACGAAACGAGTGAAACCCGGAGCGAGCTGGACGACCAGGTCTTCCGTCACCCGGTGCGCCACGAAGGCAGAAGCGTGGTACGACATCCGGTCGACCATTTCCCGCCCGTCCTCGAGAGTTTCGATGCCCATGTTGTAGTACATCGAGGCCTGCATGCGCTCCTTGTTCCACACCCTCGCTTTGGCACGAAAATCCACGGTCTTGTTGAACCGGGACCGGCCGACGCCCACCATGGCCCAGGGGGTTACGCCGTAGTCCAGGCCGAAGCGGATGTTGGCGGCATCATCCAGGCCGAAGAGCGTGGACATCCCGCCGGATACCGGACCGAACGTGTGATGGATCGTGAAGTCCAGATCCCCGGGTTTGAGGGAGGTTGTCGATGGCAGCAGGATGACCGAAGGACTCCAGAAGAACTCGACCGGTTGTGCCACGGCGCGCTGACGGTCCATCTGCGCCGACGACGGCAGGATCGCAAAAACGCCGGTCAGCAGGACGGCAAGCAGAAAAAGAAACGTGCGCATGTTCGTCATTCCGGTTTGAGCAGGATGTCCAGGGATATCTCCTGTTCATCGTCCACTTTGATGATGAGCAGGCTGGGGGGCTCGATGTTGTAATCGTCGAGCCGCAGGATCCAAGCGGCCTGGATGCGGAGTCCCTGAGGCCCGAAGGTAGCCGTTCCGGGAACGCGGATTGTCTTCGTGACACCATGGATGGTGAACCGACCGCTCACCTCCACATCCTGCGGGCCTGCCCGCTGGGGATCGGGCAGCGTAGAAAAGGCCCCGAAAAACTCGGCAAAGGGGTACTTGGCCGTATCCAACGTCTTGCGCATGTCCTTGTCCCGCTTGCCGTTGCCGGTATCCAGCGTGTTCAGGTCCACGTAGAAATCCACCGTGTTGCCGTCCAGGTCGATTCGACCCACCAGCTTGTCTGACACGCCGGTGAAGGAATGCAGCGGCACGTTGGAAACGAATTCCACATGGCCGCCATCGTGCTGGAATGCCTGACCCGAGACGGATCCGGCTACCATCAGCATCAAGCCCAGGAACGCCGAAGCGGCTCGGAAAAGGGTTCGCCCGTACATCATGTTATCAGTTGTTGAGCGCGCCTTCGTTGATCCACGTGGCAATGGTCTGGATCTGGGCCGATGAGAGCGCGCCACCCCCGTCGGGCATGCGCACTCCGAACCGCGGCGTCGAACCGAGCTTGTCGATCAGGGGCGAACCCGCTGCATTGCCGGGAAGCACGATCGGGCCGCCGTAGCGCTGACCCACACTGGACGTGACCTGGGACCAGGTGCCGAGGCGGACGCCACTCTGGGCACCCGGGTTGTGGCATCCACTGCCGCTGCACGAAGCAGCGAAAATGGGCGCGACCTGGGTCGAGAACCGGACGGTCTCGACGACCCCGCCCCCATTGTTGTTATTGTTGTTGTTGTCGTAGGGACCGGTAATCGTGTTGTCCGAGTCCGAACTGCAGGCCGCCAATGCGACGGCGAGGAACAGAAGCAGGGAGAGAACGCGCATGCAGAATTCCTGATGATGGGAAAAGGGTGCCCCATGATAATTGATTCATCAAATAAATGAATCACGAAATCGTCAACAGGACAGGGGGACGCCTGAATGCCCCATTTCAGACATCCAACCTTCGGTTCCGGCCACACCGACCTGGTGGACTCGTCAATCCCTATCTTGTGCACGCACTATCAATAACCCCATGACCCGACTGCTGCTTGCTTCCTCCGCCATTTTCCTGGGCCTGCTCGGTCTGGCCGGTACGTTTGCCCCAGCGGAGACCCTCGTTCTGCTGGACGTGGACCCCTTGCCGGCGGTGGTGGTGCTCTTCCAGATGGCGGGCGGCCTGTATCTGGGGTTCGCCCTCCTGAACTGGATGAGTCGCAATGCGCCCATGGGCGGCATCTATGGCAAACCGGTTGCCACAGCCAATCTGATCCACTTCCTGGTGGTCGGGCTGATGCTCATCAAACAGGTTTGGCGCGCGGACCTCGGGAATGGATTCCTGATCCTGTGCGTCCTTTATACGTTGTTTGCTGCGGGTTTTGCCTCCACCCTTTTTCGCGACCCGCTTTCCGGTCGAACCCCGCACAAGCCCGCCTGACCGCCTCGCTTTGTCAGAAAACCCCACTGCAATGAAAAATATTCGCCTCTACTCCCTCCCCATCCTGCTGGCCCTGCTCGTGATGCCGGGCTGTCAGCCAGCCGCCGAGACCGAAGAGGAACTCGTCGAACGTGCCCGGGGCATCCACGAGCGTGTCATCACGCTGGACACGCACGACGACATCAACGTGGCCAACTTTACCGAAGAGGCCAATTACACGATGGACCTGGATACCCAGGTCAACCTGCCCAAGATGCGTGCAGGTGGACTGGACGTGGCGTGGCTGATCGTCTACACGGGCCAGGGCGAGCTGGATGATGCCGGCTACTCGGCCGCCTATGAGAATGCCATCTCCAAATTCGATGCCATCCACTGGCTGGCCGAAGAGAAAGCGCCGGACCAGATCGGCATCGCCTACACCTCGGATGACGTGCGTCGCCTGGTCGGTGAAGGCAAGCTGGTGGCCATGATCGGCGTCGAGAATGCGTATCCGGTCGGCCTGAATCTGGACAACATCGCCGACTTCCAGGCTCGCGGTGCACGCTACATGTCCCTGTCCCACAACGGACACTCCCAGTTCTCGGACTCGAACACCGGCGAACTGAACGAGCTTTGGTTGCACGACGGTTTGAGCGACCTCGGGCGACAGGCCGTTGCCGAAATGAACCGCGTCGGCATCATGATCGACCTGTCCCACCCGTCAAAGAAGGCCAACCTGGAGACGATGGCGCTTTCCCGCGCTCCGGTCATTGCCTCCCACTCGTCGGCCCGCGCGCTCAACGATGTGAGCCGCAACCTCGATGACGAAGAGCTCATGGCGCTCAAAGAGAATGGCGGCGTAGTGCAGACGGTGGCGTTCCGCAGCTATGTCAATTCGGCCAAGGACGAAGCCTTCCGCAACGCGGAGAACGCGCTGCTGCAGGAAATCGGTGCCGAAATGGGCGTCGAGATCATCACCGACCGCTCCCAGTTCCGCTCCATGAGCAACGAAGAGCGTGCCGCCTACATGGAAGCCGTGGCTCCGGTGCGTGAAGCGGCCGCTGCCCGGGCCAGCGAGATTACGGTCGAACCGGTGAATGTCTCCGACTTTGTGGACCACATCGACTACATGGTGGGCCTGATCGGCATCGAGCATGTCGGCCTCTCTTCCGACTTCGATGGCGGTGGCGGTGTGGAAGGCTGGAACGATGCCTCCGAGACCTTCAACGTGACGCTCGAACTCGTGCGCCGCGGATACACGGAAGAACAGATCAGCTTGCTGTGGAGCGGCAACCTGCTCCGCGTGCTGGATCAGGTGCAGGCCATCGCGGCCGAGATCCAGGCCGAGCAGGGCTGAATCATGATTCGTTCTGCGCTTTTTGGCGTTGTTTTGACCATGGTGGGTTGCGCTGAACCGCAGACCAAACCTGTCACGCGCGCCGCGATGCACCCTGACAGCCAGGTTGTGATATCCCACGAGCCCTGGATGAATTCGGCCATTTGATCGCATCCGGACGGCCGGCCCGTTACGGTGGACGAGCAGCGCTCCCTGAATCTCTACCGGATGACGTTGGACGAAGTCCAGGCGTTTGACTGCGGTTCCCGGGGACACAACGATTTTCCGGAGCAGCAGCCCATACCGGCCTACAAACCCACACTGGCAGCGCTGGTCGAGGCCGTCAACAAGCGGGAAGTAACGACCCGGTACAACATCGAAATCAAGTCTTCCCCGGACTAGGACGGGGTGTATCAGCCATCTCCGGATCGATACGTGTCCCTTGTGTTGGCCGAGATGGCCCGATTGGAGCTCCTGGATCGAGCCAATGTCCAGTCGTTCGATTCCCGCATCATGGAAGAAGTCCGTCGACAGGCTCCGGGAGTCCGTCTTGCGTGGCTGGTCGGCAATGAGGACGGATTCGATGCCAATATGGCACGGCTCTCTTTCGTGCCGGACATCTATTCCCCACATCACGGACTGGTCGATTCCACCCTGGTGGAGGCCGTCAGAGCCCGTGGCATGACGCTCATTCCCTGGACCATCAATGACCCGATTCGGATGAAGGAGCTCATCGACCTCGGAGTAGACGGAATCATTACGGACTATCCGGACCGGGTGCCTGGGTCGTCGGAGTAAGGGTCGCCAGAGTAAGGATCGTCCTGAATCGGGCTGCGTCTAAAACTTCCCATCAACCCAGGACATTCATGACCGACGCTGCCAAACCCGACCTCAAACCTAAGAAGAAGGGCGCCACACTGGCCGAAGTGCGTGCGCTGATGTGGGCCCATCGGGGCAAGTTGGCCTTCGGCTTCTTGCTTATGGTCGTCAACAGGGGTAGTGGCTTCGTCCTTCCCTGGGCATCGAAATACCTGGTGGACACGGTGCTGGCGGACGGGCAGCTCGACAAGCTCTTCCCGCTGGCCCTGGCCGTGGGAGGCGCCACGGTCGTCGGTGCCATCACCAACTTCTCCCTCTCGCAGATCATTTCGGTAACGGCGCCGTCAAAATCATCGCCCTTGCGCCGCCGGGTGCAGGCCCATGTGACGCGCCTGCCGGTCCGCTACTTTGATGGAACGAAGACCGGTGTCCTGATCTCGCGCATCATGACGGACGCCGAGGGCATCCGCAACCTCGTCGGAACCGGCATCGTGCAGCTGGTGGGTGGGCTTTTCACGGCCATCATTGCCCTCTCCTGGCTCTTTGTCATCAACTGGCAGCTCACGTCGGCCACGCTGGCCTTCCTGCTGGCTTTCGGCGGCGCCATGGCCTATGCCTTCTCACGGCTTCGTCCCCTCTTCCGCGAGCGCGGAGAGATCAACTCCCAGGTCACGGGTCGGCTCAACGAAACCTTGAACGGCATCCGCATCGTGAAGGCGTACGGGGTGGAAAGCCGGGAGCAAGCCGTCTTCTCGAAGGGTGTGGACGAGCTGTTCCAGAACGTGCGCAAGTCCATCACGGGCGTGGCGGCCATATCCACCGTGGCCGGCATCGTGATCGGCGGCGTCGGGATCCTGATGATCACGGTCGGCGGTCATGCCATTGCCTCGGGCACGATGACCTTGGGGGATTTTGTCATGTACATCTTCCTGATCGGGCTCCTGGCTGCTCCCATCGTCCAGATG
>JAQCDI010000151.1 GCA_027620595.1 Bacteroidota bacterium
GCCCGCCGCCCGCGAAAGGTGGTCCGACGAAGGAGGACTACACTACTCCGCGTCGCGCGTCGAGACGAGATCGAACTGGGCGGCGATGCGCGCCTGGAGTTCGAGCAGGTGGGCGCGGTCCATGCGGTTGGAGATGCCGCCGGCAAGCGCGGAAGAGACGGCGGACGAGAGTTCGCTCAACTCCAGCCGCGCCAGCGTGCGGGCTTCATCCGGCGTCGAAGGCACGAATGGGGACGGGCGCAGGTTGTTCATCAGGCCGCCAAGGTGTTCGGCGTAGGCCAGCTGGAGATTGCGCTGGAAGCGATCCAGACCGGTGAGCGATCCATAAACGGCCGCGTCGATGTCCGAGAAGAGCTCTTCGACGGTGTAGGGGTCGTTCTGGCGCAGATCGGCGTTGATGACGATGGACAACCGGTTGCGGTTGGTCAGCGTGCCGAGTGCCATCATCTGCATCTGCAGCACCGACTCGTAGACCGGGGTGTCATAACGGCCCGCGCCAAATCCTGAGTTCCAGTCATCAACGCGGGTGGGCACGGCCTTGTTGAGCAGGTCCGCATCGAAGGGCAAAGACGACGTGTCCAGCGCGCGATCAAGGATGTAGGCCACGGCCTTGCGCTGGTCAGCACCGGACACCGGCGTGAGCGGCATGGCCGCGTTGGGGTCGCCTTTGTGATCGCGCTCGAAGTACGAGCCGCCGACCATCTTGGCCACCGTCGTGAGCTGGCGGTACTGCGTAAAGAGCAGGCCGCTCACCGAGCTGCGCAGTCGGGCGTAGGAATCGTTGTCGCCAATCAATCGCTCTTCGATGACGGGAGCAATGACGCTCACGAGTCGTCGCTGATCCTCGGAGTAGGCCATCGGATCGGACGACAGATCCCACACGCTGGTCAGCGGATCAATGCCGGAAGCATCACCATCCGTGTTGTATGCGTGCATCGGGTTGGCTGCCTGACGGGCGATGGCGGCCGCTTTGGCATCGTCCGGCGTATATCCGTAGGAGATGGCCCACACATCGTAGGCGCCCACTTCCATGTTGACGTAGTCGCCCTGGGCATCCCGGTCGGGGTTGATGTTGGAACCGGCGTAGTCCATCACCGAGAGCGTCAGGCCATTTTCGGTGGTGTAGGCGGTGTCCTGCAGACGGTCGTAATCGATCGATCCCGAACCGCGGAAGTTGTGGCGCAGGCCCAGCGTGTGTCCCACTTCGTGGAAGACCAGGTCCCGCAGGGCCGGTCCATAGAATTCTTCCGGCACGTTGCCCACCGGATCCAATGCGCCATCAGCCAGCAGGACGGTCTGCAGGAGGCCCATTTCGAACTGCTTGCCGAACTCGGCCATGCAGAGTCGGTCCAACTCATTGGCCGACATCAGATTGATCTTGGTTTCCAGTGCCTGCATGCGGTTCAGCATGCCATTGGGACCGGCAAGATCGGCCCATTCCGATCCCCAGCCGCGCATGAACGTGGCGGAGAGCAGGATGTCGGCGTTCAGGATTTCGCCCGTGCGCGGATCGGTCTGCGAGGGGCCGATGGCATAGCCCATCTCGTGCGCTGCGCTCCATCGAACGGTGGAGTAGCGCATGTCTTCGGCGCTCCAGGTGGAGTCGTCCGGCGCCTCACGAGCGATGATGGCATTGGAGAAACCGGCTGCCTCATATGCCTTCTGCCATCCTTCGATACCTTCCTTGACCCACTTCCTTAATTCGTGGGGTACGGTGCGGTCGATGTAGTAGACAATGGGCTGGATCGGATCGGAGATCTCGGCCGTCGGGTCTTTCTTCTCCAGGCGCCAGCGGTTGACGTACTGGACCATCTGGTTGAAATCCGTCTGCTTGGAGAAATCCCGCTGCGCATCGGTGAAGAAGCCCACACGGTCATCGGCCATGCGACGCGCCATCGGTTTTTCCGGCAGGGCGAAAAATGAATACCGGACCCCGGCAGGGATGGACGTAACGTCGGAGACGCCGGCCGACGAGGTGACGGGGTTGCCATTGGGGCGATACGTCAGCAGCGCATCGATTTCCACGTTTTTCGGGAAAGCCATGGCCGACGACACATAGGAACGGCTCTTGTCGAACATGACCGGACGTCCGGCGAAATAGGGCTTGATCCGCTCGGAGAGCTGCAGGTAATCCGATACGACGAACTCGGAAAAGTCGATCAACAGGGCCTTCGTGGTCTCGTGCTCGCTTTCGATGGAGAACGCGGCGAGAATGGAATTGCCCACGTTGTCGCCCAGGGACTCGGCCAGGGGCGATCCATCTTCGGCCGTGAACCGCGTATTGATGTGATGCAGGTACACTTTGTCCCCGATCCGTTCGAACCGCATCATGCGGGTGTCCGTCAGGGAGAGTCCGTCGTGGATGTCAAAAACACCCGTTCCTTTCGAAAAATGGCTGATGAAGCCGAAATCCGTGCCCAATTGCGATGGCTGGATTTCCATGTATACCGTACGGTCCCGCTTCACATGCAGGTTGAACAGCCCCTTGTTGGCCTTGGTGTCCTTGAGGACATCCTCCCATTTCTTGAAGGGGGAGGCCGGTTTGGGAGGGGTGGCAGGCGGGGTGGCGGTGGCGGCAGCCCCTTTCGAGGTGGACACAGCGCCGGGGTCGGTGACGTTGACCGTGGTGCAGGACGTCAGGACCAGGGCCAGGGAGGCCAGGGACAGGGCAATTCGGGACATGACTCAGATTGGATTGTTGAGCCATGGGATGCAGGGTACGTCCCGCCGACGGTTCGCCCAAGCCCTTTCGGAGTCCGGTCAGCCGGCGAGCCGTTCCCCTGCCGTCGCTTCTTCCTCGCGGAAGTTGGGCAGCACGCCGGTCGAGTCCAGGATCTGGGCCAGTCGGGACTCGTGTGCCGTGGTCAGGCGCATGAGGGGCGGGCGAACCGTGCGCCAATCGTCATCTCCGCTCACATCAGCCAGGATGTGCTTGAGCGTGGGCACGAAAGACATGGCTTCCAACGCCTTGCGGGTACGGATCATCCGGTCGGCCAGCGCCTTCTCGCCGTCGTAGAACGAGCGGATGAGACGCGAAGTCACGTTGGCCGTTGCCGAGATGCAGCCCACACCGCCTTCCTCGAGGGCGTAGGAGAGCAGCGCCTCCGAGCCGGTGAATACGGCCACATCCTCGAGGTCCCGGCAGAACAAGGTCAGGTTGTCCGTGTCCCCGCTGGAGTCCTTGATGCCCGCCACGATGGAAGGAAACGCGGTTTTCAGCTTCTGCACCATGGATGGTGAGAACCCGATGCCGGTCATCTTCGGGAAGTGGTACAGGAAGGCCTGCAACCGGTCCCGGCCGATGCGCTGGAAAAGCGTCGAGAAGTAGGCGTAGAGGCCTTCGTCGCTGATGCTCTTGTAATAGAACGGCGGCAGCATCAGTACAGCGCGGACCCCGCTGTCGACGGCGTGGGTCGAGAGCTCCACGGTGTCGGTCAGGGCTGCGCAACCGGTGCCGACAATCAGTCGGGACGGATCGGCTCCGCGCTGCAGCAGACCGTCCAGCAGTGCCTTCCGCTCGGCCACCGAAAAGGAGGTGGCCTCGCCCGTCGTGCCGAACAACACCACTCCGTGACAGCCCTGCTCATGGAGCCACAGGATGTGGCGATGCAGTCGGTCAGGATCCGGGGTGAAGTCGGAGGTGAGCGGCGTCAGAGAGGCTGCCCACACGCCGTGGAGTGCGTCCATCGGGAGAAACGGGGGTCGGAGTGGAGAGTGCAGTATAGGGTACAACGGTTGATTCATTCCAACTCCCGCAGACCGGGGAATCCACAGCGCCGGGAGCTGGTATGAGGAGGCCTCTCAACCCTCGATTCCATGTCGCGTTCCCGCTCGGCTTCCACATTCCGGACCCTGCTCCTGATCCTGGTTGCGCTCCTGCTTCTGGTGTGGGCCGGACCCCGTGCCTACGTTGATCTTTCCTGGTCCGAGGTGACCCCGGAAGCGCCCCTGGATGCCTGGCTGGCCGGGCAGGAGGCGCATTTCGACGACCTCCGTCCGGGCACGGCCAAGGGCATCGTCTGGGCCGACTCGGTGGGGGCCAGGACGCCCGTTTCGGTAGTGTATCTGCACGGTTTCTCGGCCAGTCGCCTGGAAGCCTACCCGTATCCCGATTCCGTGGCAAGGGCTTTGGGGGCGAACCTCTTCTACACCCGCCTGGCCGGACATGGCCGGGACGGCGAGGCGCTCGGCGGCTCGACGGCCCGGGAGTGGATGCAGAGTGTGGCCGAGGCGATCCGTGTAGGCGAGGCCATCGGGGACAGCCTGGTGGTGATCGGTCTGTCGACGGGTGCGCCGCTGGCCGCGGTGGCTTCCGCCGATCCGGACCTGAATCGCCGGTGGAAGGCGCAGGTCTGGATAAGCCCCTACTTCAAACTGCAGGATGACCGGTCCGGCATGCTGCTGTGGCCGTGGGGAAGGGTACTGCTGCGGATCATGGGGGGAGAGGAACATTCCTGGACGCCCCAGAACGAGCTCCATGCCGCGCTCGGCACGCGCACCTATCCGTCCGAGGTGCTCCTGCAGCTCGTGCCCATGGTGACACAGATCCGGAAGATGGACCTCTCGGGCGTGCGCGTGCCGACGCTGATGGTGTATTCGCCGGATGACCGGGTGGTCAAGCCGGAGGCGGCACTGGAGAAACTGGCCACGCTGGGGTCGGCGGTGACGGATACGGTGGTTGTGCGCCGCGCGACGGACGCCAATATGCACGTCATCGTGGGGGATGCGCTCGGGCAGGAAAACACGATTCCCGTCGCGCGGCGCACCATTGACTGGCTGCGCGGACTCGCGGTTCGCCCGTAGACTGGAACGGTGCAAACGGGCCTAGAATTCGTGCGTCAGGCGCAGGAGGGCCAGGCGGCCGATTTCCGGTACGAAGACGAATTCCCGGTGTCGATTGTCGGTCAGGTTCTGTACGGTCAGGTTGACCATGGTGTCCTTCGAGAACGGGACGCGGTAGTAGAGCGAGGCGTCCAGTACGAAGAAGGACTCCACCGCGCCCACGTAGACATCGCTGCGGACGGGGAAGCCTTCCACGTAACGAGCCCGCACGGAGCCGCCCAGGTCGCCCTCGGCGCCGTCATAGTAGGCTTGGAACCCGCCTTTCCAGCGGGGTGCATTGAGCGAGATGTCGCTCAGGCCGCCCACGTTGCGGAAGTAGTTGTCGCTCATCCAGGCGCCCATGACGCCCAGTCGGACCTGCCGCGAAAGGAACATGAGGACGTTGGCGTCGATGCCGCTCAGGGTCACCTCCCCGAAATTCTGTCGCGTCAGGATAACCGCCGTCGGATCGAAGGCTTCGACCGGGCTCACCGTGCCGAAGGGGATGGCGCCGGCCAGGCCGCCGGCCAGCAGGAAGGCCACCTCGTTGGCGGGGTCGCCGTCGTTGTTGGCAAAGATCTGACCTGAGGCGTCAAGGGCCAGCAGGGTTTGTCGCGCCTCGGCGTTCCCGGGTTTGGCCAGTTCCTCGCGCAGGGCGGACAGGAGGGCGGTGTTGAGCGTTCCACCGTCGAGGAACACGTTGGGCGTGCCGACCACGTAGGGTCCTTTGAAGTCCGAAACGGTGGTGCGGTAGGCGTCGATGCCCACGACGAGCGCCTTCTTGATGAGCCCCTTGTAGCCCAGCTCGTACGTGCGGGTGCGGGTCACATCCAGGTTCGGGATGTCATCGGCAGTGCGCACCTCCTCGAAGGCCTGCCTGTCGAGGCTCAGGAGCTTGAGGATGTTGTTCACGCCGGAGACGGAAGAGGGCAGGACCTGGTCGAGCGCCGAGGAGATGGCGCCGGCGATGGACGGGTCAATGATGCCGTCCGCAGCCAGGTTGTCGGCCAGACCAGCCACCGCCGACTGCCGGGCCACCGACCACATGACATTGGTGAAGACGGGGTCGTTGAGGTCTATGAAGTCCGCTTCGGTCAGGCCGCGCGGGTCAAGCGGCGCAAACGGCGAGCGGAACTGCGGCTGCCCGTTGGCAGTGCGGGAGAAGGAGAAGCCGCGGTGCATGCCTTGGGCGCGCAGGTCGGTTTCGGGGGCGAACCCCAGAAGGGGCTCCATCTGCCCGAGGGTGAACACGTCGCGCGCGCCGAGCAGGTCGGAAAAGAGGTCGTTGGGCAGGGGGGTGACGAAAGCCCGGTTGTAGGTGGCGCGCAGGGTGTGGTTGGGCGCGGGTTTGAGGACGATGGCGGCGCGCGGGGAGAGGGTGGTGCGTTCGAGGCGATCATGGTAGTCCACGCGCGCCGCACCCAGGACGCTGAGCCACCGGAGCACATCCCAGTTGGCCTGCAGGTAGGACCCGACTTCGGCCACGTTGTCGCCGCTCTCGTAGCGCCCGTTGACGGTGCCCTCGCCCTCCGGAATCGTGTAGTAGGCGTCGATGCCGTACGTCAGTTGCACGCCGGCCTTCGGGGTGGCGTAGTGCTGCACCTGCGCCACCATCAGCTTCGACACGTCCCGGAATGCCTGACCGGTCCTGAGGAA
>JAQCDI010000152.1 GCA_027620595.1 Bacteroidota bacterium
ACCCCGCCTCCGGAAAGGTGATGGCCGAATTCCATGTGAACCCGGACATTCCTGTCACGGAGGGGTCCTATGCCATGGTGGGCGGCTTTGACGCCCTTGGTGTGACCCGCCTCGAACTGGTCCTGGGCGAACCGGATGCTCCGCGCATTCCGGAAGGGGGTATGGTGGATACTCGACCCACCACGGACATGCTGGCCGAATTCGGCAACCGGGCCCCGGGACTCATGGACGGGGCCGACGAGGTCCTGACCGAGTTGAACGCGGTGCTCAAGGAGACCAACCGCATGCTCTCCACTCCGGAATCGGACTTCCGTCGGACGCTGGCCTCTGCCCAGGGCAGCGTGGCCCAGATCGAAAGCCTCCTGGCCTCGGAGCGGGACCGGATTGCCTCGATCCTGGCGGGAATGGACTCGGTGACCTCGGACATTGATACGGCCCTCGGTCCGGATGGCGAAAACGTGTCCGATCTGATGGCCCGTCTCAATCAGACGCTCGATACGCTGGATCGGGACCTGGCCGCGTTTTCTGAGACCAATACCCAGCTCTCGACGCTGCTGCGCAAGCTCAACGACGGCGAGGGCACATTGGGCCGTCTCATCAACGATGCTTCCATGTACGAGCGGATGGATTCGACCCTGACGGGGCTGAACAATCTGATCACGGATTTCCAGGAGAACCCGGCCCGGTACCTCAAGGAAATGAAACTCGTGGACCTCTTCTGATCATGCCTTCCTACGACGAAGCCCTTTCGCTATTCCATGAATGGACCCTGTCGGACAGTCTGCGCCGACACGCGTATGCCGTCGAGGCTGCCATGGCTTTCTATGCGCGGCATTTCGGAGAGGATGAACAGCTCTGGCGCATGACAGGACTCCTGCATGACATGGACTATGAGCGACATCAGAGCCTCGAAGAGCATCCGCACGTCGGGGTTGGCGTCCTGCGTGAAGCGGGGTACCCGGAGGAGGTGCTGGAAGCCATCATGGGCCATGCGCCCCATACGGGTACGGCCCGGGAGACCCTCCTGGCCAAGACCCTCTTTGCCGTGGACGAACTGGCCGGTTTCGTCACGGCCGTGGCCTATGTCCGACCTACGGGACTTGACGGCATGAACCCCAAGTCGGTAACGAAGAAGCTCAAGGACAAGGCTTTTGCCGCAGCCGTCAGTCGCGACGACATCCGGGAAGGCGCCGAAGCGCTGGGAATCGAACTGAACCAGCACATTGCCAACGTGATTTCCGGCATGCAGGCCGATGCAACCCGCATCGGATTTCCTCCGTCCGAGTAGGTCCTCCACAGAGGCCCCTGGAATCCATACTGCACCCGACGTGGCCCACGACGAAGAGCACATCGAAGAACCCGATCCCCATCCCGATGCGCCCATCGAGCGTCCGAGTGGCGTGACGGTGGCCGAGGCAAAGGAGGTGACGCGTGCCAGTGCGACCGATTTCCGGCATTTGGTGGCGGGCTATATCCGTCGGCACCTGCCTTCGACGCAGGAGAAGGCGTCCCGATCGCCGGAGCCGCCGCGGGTCAGTGGATCCCACGCGGCCCTGTTGCCCTTGCTCCAGGTCATTCCCTGGGCTCTTTCCGCGCTGTTCGCCTTTTCCTTCTTCTGGGACTTCCCCGGAATGGAGTGGGGGCTGTTCGGCCGAACCTATACTGTCGAAGGGTTGCTCCGGATCGTTGCCGTCAGCGGCATGATCGGCTTCCTGACCAATTGGGTGGCCATCACGATGCTCTTCAATCCTCGTCAGGTGCGTCCCATCTTCGGGCAGGGTCTCATCCCGGCGCAGCGCGAGCGGGTCATCTACCGGCTGGCCACGGCCGTGAGCGAGGAGCTGATCAACGAGGAGATCATCAAGCGCAAGATCGAGGAGAATGCCATCATCCCGAAGTACCGGGAATTGGCGCTTTCCGTGGCGCGTGGGGTGCTGGAGGATCCTCAATTCCGGACCGACCTCAAGCGGCTCACGGCCGACTATGTGGAGACCGTGCTTACGTCGGACGAGGTCCGCAAGCGGATCGTGGATTTCGTCGTGGAGAAGATCGAAGCCTATGTGGGCGAAGGTGTGGGCGGAATGGCCCTGAAGGCTTATCGGTACCTGAACGAGGAGGACTTCAAACGGCGTATCGACAAGGCCATCCATGGCATCCCTACGCAGCTCGATGTGGTGCTGGACGAAATGGATGTGCTGCTCGACAAGGTGCCCGAGAAGATCGAGGCGCGCGCCGAGGACATCGAGGAGTTTGCCACGCGCATCGTAATCGGATTCGTGGAGAACCTGGATGTCTACGACATGGTGATGAGCAACATGATGGCCTACGACGAAGGCCGGCTCGAAGCGCTGATCAAGAATTCCAGCAACGAGCAGCTCAATTACATCAAGTACCTCGGTGGCATCCTGGGAGCGCTCGGTGGGCTCGTCATCTGGCAACCGCTCCCTGCGCTGGTCCTTTTCGGTGGCGCTGGAGCGGTTCTCTTCAGCTTGGACGAAGCGTTGTATCGGCTTCGTCAGAAGCGGCAATCCGGCGCGTAGACGCGCTGTCACCCCGGGAGGCCATGTCGCGGGAAGCGGCGTCCGCTTCGGATGCAGCCCCGGAATCCTCTCCTGAATCAGCGCTGGAATCCGCGCCGGAATCCGCAGGGAGTTCGCCCTTGGACAGCGCCAGGTCGAAGCAATCCCTGCAGCGCGGTTCGTAGGCCTCCTGGGCACCAAGCATGACCCGGCCACCACCGGAAATGAGACGCTGGGAATGGTTGGCCGGATTACCGCACACCACGCAGATGGCGTGCAGCTTGGTTACGTATTCGGCGATGGCCATGATCTGGGGCAATGGCTCGAAGGGCTGCCCCAGGTAATCCTGGTCCAGACCCGCCACGATGACGCGTTTGCCAATATTGGCAAGCTCCCTGCAAACGTCCACCAGGTCGTCCCCGAAGAATTGGGCTTCATCAATGCCTACGACGTCGGCATCCATCGCAAGGAGGATGATCTGGGAGGCGGCGGCCACCGGCGTGGACCGGATGGCCCGCTCGTCGTGGGAGACCACCTCATCGGCCGAGAATCGGTTGTCCATGGCCGGCTTGAAGATCTCCGTCCGCTGCCGGGCAATGCTGGCCCGACGGATTCTACGGATGAGTTCTTCGGTCTTGCCACTGAACATCGAGCCGCAGACCACTTCGATCCAGCCGGCTTTCCGGGAGGTCTTCAGTACATGCGGTTCGAGGGTCACGACGGGTCAGACGGTATATGTGGAGGCGCCGAGGGGGAACGAAGATACGACCCACGGTCGTGGGCTTCAGATGGTACCGAGGGATCGGGAAGGAATCCATCCGCGTGTGCCGTTGGGCACCTCGACGAGTGCCCATTCTCCGGCCTCGGAGCGGACATCCACCACCAACCCTTCGTGCACGGTCAGGACGTCATTGGCCTGTTCAGTGGCCTGTTCCCGCAGCGTGACAACCGGATCGAGGATAACGGAGCGTGGAGGTTCGGCTGGAGAGATGGAGGACGCCAGGGCATGGACAAGCAGCAGGCAGCCCATCAGGAGCGAGGCTTGGCGGATCCGGCGGATCCACGGGGTGCGGATCCCGGTTGTGAGTTGCCAGGTCCAGAGCCCGCCAAATCCGAGCCAGGCCAGCATCCCCAGGCCGAAGGCCCAACGGATCGGAATGACGCCGGTCATCCAGGACTGGGCCGTGCGCCAGAACGGGTCGGGAAGTTGGGAGAAACGATCCGTGCGCCTGCGTTCGGCCACCGACAGGGAGTGCTGGATGCGCGGGTCATCGGCCTCCAGCTTCCGGGCTTTTTCCAGGTACTGGATGGCCTCTCCCAACCGGTCCATGCGGTAGTACGTCATGCCCATGTTGTAGAAGAGGGCACCCGATCCCCACCCTGCCGTTTCGACGGAATGGAAAGCGTCCAGGGCCTCGGAGAAGCGGCCATCAAGCAGGGCTGAGGTTCCCCGATCAAAGGTCTGCACGATTTCAGCCGGCTGCGCGGCCGAACCGATGGCCAGCACGGCACAAAGGAGGAAAAGGGCAATCCGTTTCATGATCCCAGTTGTTGGTCCAAATCCGGAATCAGGGCGGAAGCATCGTCAAACGCCACTTCCTTGTTCTCGGGAGTGAAGGACGCGGGGGCGAACCGCCCGCGATCACAGGTTTCAAGCAGGACCGTCAGTCGCTGGCGCAGGGTGGCGTCCACTCCGTATCGAGTCAGGGTGGCGTCGAGCTGCGGGCGGGTCATGCCTTTTTCGGCCACATTCAGCCGGTTTCCGATGAAGCTCATGACGGCTCGCTCAACCTCTTCGAAATATCCGCGCGTGTCACCGGATTCGAGCAGGATCATGGCCTGCTTGAGGTGTTTGCGACTGAGCGGATGGGCCCGCCGGCCGCGCGCCCAACGGGCGTCGTGGGTCAGGCGATCCGCGTGCCGCCGCCAGACGAGTCCACCGGCCATGGCCGCCAGGGGTGCCAACAGGAGGGTCCACACCCACCACTGGGTGTGGAGTGGCGGGCGATCCGTGCGGGTCCACGTCGTGGCCGCGGCAAAGGCCGGAGCAAAGTCATCCACCGGCATGCCGTTGGTTGTAGCCGTGACGGTGGCCGGAGCCGTCGCCGTGCCGGTCACGGTAACGGGAATGGCCTCGGAGCTCGAACTACGATACGTGCCCCGCTCGGGGTCGAACCAGGCAAATTCCACGGGTGGGATCTCGAACGTACCGTTGCTGCGAGGAATCAGCACGTAGCGGAACGTCTTGCTGCCCGAAAGGCGGTTGCCGGAACGATCCAGCAGCGTGGACACTTCAGGATCATAGACGTCGAAAGCGGCGGGCGCCACCACCTGGGGGGCCTGCAGGGTGGCCAGGTTGCCCCGGCCTGTGACCGTGACCGTAAGCTGAAGGGACTCACCGACATCCAGGGACGTTCGGTCCGGGGACACCGTCACGGCATAGCTGCCCACGCCGCCGGTGAAGGCATCGGGTGCGTCGGGCGGAAGCGGCCGGGACGCAATGCGGACCGCTGGGGAGGACAGCTGGACCGGGGTGAAGCGGGTGCGCAGGGCAAAGAGGGATTGGAAAGGGTCGCGCGAGCCGAAAGGCATCATGGCCTCGCTCTCAATCTTGAGCGGATCCACGGAAAGGTCTCCGGCACGGGTTGGGAAGACGGCTGCCCGCTTGAGGACGATGGTGTTGTAGCGCAGGCCGTTTTCCACCATGATCCTCGGAATGGGGCGTGTTTCCACGTCCAGTTCCTCACGCCAGAAGCCTTCGGCATCCCAGGAATCGGTCAGGCGACTTTGCCGCAGCTGTATACCCTCGCGGAAATAGAGTCGGTACTCGATGACCACCTGTTCGTTTTGCCAGGCTTCGCGGGCCGACGGGACGGCGCGGATGAACAAGTCGGACTCGTCAATCGTGGGCGCCTCTGTGTTGTCCGGTGGGGCATCGAAAGGGGACTGCAACAGCCGACCGAACGGATCCGCCTGCTGGGGGCGGGCGGGTCGCTGGTCCTGGGGCACCACCTGCACCGTAATGGGCTGCGTGTGATATTCGCGGTCTCCGACCTTGATGGTAGTGGCCCCGATTCGGGCGTTGCCTGTTCCGATGGGACGGTAAGCCCATGAAAAGCCGAAACTGCGGCTCATCTGGCCGTTGATGATCGAAACACTCTGCTGCGTGCGCGGGACAGTCTGCAGCAGGACCAGCCCCTCGGCCTGCGGTGGTTCGGGGAGCTGTACGTTGCTGCCGTCGGAACCGTCCACCGTGATGGTATAGGTGACTGACTCTTCCGTGCCGATGGTCGTGGCGTCCACGCTGGCCTTCACGTTCGTTTGCCGGGCCGCTGCGGGGCCGACGAGCATAAGGACCAGCAGCCACACGGCCCACAGGCCCCACAGCGGCCCGGAAAGGCAGGGGTATGCACGAAGCTCGTGGATCACGTCCATCCTACCAGTCTTTCTCCACCCGACGCGGGCGGGTTTTCATTTTCTGGACCTGGCGCAGGAGCTGCTCCTCCTCGTTCTCGAGGGCCTGCAGGATGCGCTGGGCCTCTTCTTCGCTCAGCTGGGTGGGATCCTCGCGTTCCTGCTGTTGCTGCTGCTCCTGTTCCTGCTGCTGGCCGGGATCGTCCGAAGACTGGTTCTGCTGTTCCTGCTGCTGCTCGTCCTGATTCTCTTGGTCCTGCTCCCCGTCCTGCTGTTGATCGTTCTGCTGCTGGTCCTGGTTCTCCTGATTCTCCTGATCCTGTTGGTCCTGCTGTTGCTGCTGCTGTTCCTGGAGTCGTCGCTTGACGAATTCGTAGTTGAACTTGGCGTCCTGGTTGGACGGGTCCGTGAGCAGGGCGCGGCGATAGTGTTCGAGGGACTGTTCGAGCTGCTGGGTCTCAAAGGCCGCATTGCCGGCATTGTAGCTGGCCCGGGCGAGGTCCTCCGGGGCCTGGGCCATCGTGGCAGCGCTGGTA
>JAQCDI010000153.1 GCA_027620595.1 Bacteroidota bacterium
GACCGGCGCTGCGCGCCGCGATCGCGCCGGACAGCAGGCGGTTGGCCACGAGCGATGCGATCAGGATGGAGCGCCTGCGCTTGAGGGATTCCGCGTCATCGCGCAGGTCGCGGAACCGGTTGTAGTCGGCTTCGCTTTCCCATGCCCAATGGAAGGCAGGGTCGTCCACGTAACTGATCCGGTCCCAGGACCGGTTGCGCAGCATCGTATCACGGTACACGTCCGAACTCTCGAAAGACGCCAGGTTTAGGTAGAACGTGCGGTCCTTGCCACTCAGGTCAGCGCCCGCCGAGCTGCTGGCCAGCGTCCGGTATGACTGTTCCAATTGGTCGCGATGCCACTCGCCTCCGAAGAGGCCAAGCCACAGGCCGATGTCAGCGGCGGCATATGTCCGGGCCCATCCGCTCCATTGCCCCTGATTCACATACCGATGACCAAGGCCGGGCATCAGCATGGAAAGCCCAAACGCCTTGGCGGCCGATGCATCCGCGGCCGGCGCGGGCGGCGCGGGCGGCGACTGCGCGGCAGCGGAAAGGGTCAGTCCGAAGACCAGAACAACAATGATGGCGGCGCGCTGCAAGGGAGAAAGATCGGGTCGGAAAAGGGTTCGCCCGTAGAACGGTGCAATGCACCCCCGGATCCAGGCTATCGGGCCATGCGCTCCAGGTCGTTGATGTCGAGGTCCGCAAACAGATCCTCGAGGAAATCCTTGTCAAGCTCGTCGCCCTGGGCCTCGACGGCAATGACAAAACGCTTCTCCACGATCAGGACGCCCGTGAACGAGCGGTGGCCGTCATGGAATTCCACGGTCTCCAGGCCGGGCCAACCCTCGAATTCGCGGGTGCGCTTGAAGCCGTTGCGGTCCTCCTGATCGATTTCCTTGTCGATGAAGTCGAAGCCCATGGCGGCCAGACCCTTCATGGTGCCCAGGTCCAGGATGGCAATGTCCATCCTGTTGTTGCCCGCTTCGTAGGATGCTTCGAGTTTCGAGAACCGCATGCCCAGGGCGCTCTTGTTGGCGCCTTCCCAGTCCACGCGCTCCATGTCCATGAGGTCGGAGGGCAGGAGATCCCGGAAATCGCGGAAATCGACCACCTGGACATCGGCATCTTCCTGGATGCGGGTCCCGATCTGATCGAGGACCTCACCCAGACGAGCAAGTCCGTTGGTCACGGATTCTTCCACATCCTGGGCGATGCGCTCGATTTCCTCGTCCGTCAACTCTTTTGACTCGAGCCGATCTTCCAGTTTTTCCCGGACGCGCTCCAGTTCGGCTTCGGCGCGCTCCAACTCGCGGTCAACGGAGCGCTCCACTTCGCGGGCGGATCGCTCTACTTCGCGGGAAGCGCGCTCGGCCTCACGGGACGCACGTTCAGCGGCGCGTTCGGCATCCCGGCGATCCTGTTCATCTTCGCATCCGTAGATGCCGAAGGCCATCACGGCGAGGGCGAGAATGACGAAAAACGTACGCATGAGCAGAATGCGGATGACCGGGGAAGGGGTTCAGGAGTGGCTCTACGACGGCATTCAGCAAAGGTGACATGCGGCGTGTAAAGATTGGCCGAATCGCAGTGAGCGGACGCACGTGAAGAAGCAGAGGGGGCAAACAAAGAGAGGACGCCCCGAAAGACGTCCTCTCTGCAACACGTAAAAGCAGCAAAGGGCTATTTCCTGCCTGACCACCAGCCGACTACTGCACCTGCGACGCCCCAACGGACGGGCCAGACGACGGTGTCAATCAACCCGTTCTTAATCTCCGCGTGGCCCTCTCCGATCATGATGAGGTTTATGGCCAAGCCGATGATCAAGCCTGTGATGGCCGCTGCCTTGGCGCCTCCCTGAACGCCAGAAGCGTTCGAGACGCCTATGACCCAGGTAATCAAGTAGCCGAAGACGATCTCTCCGCCTATGATCCAGGGTAGTGCGGGTTCGGCGGTTTGCCCCCAGAGGTTCATGTCTCCCAGGATGACCATGTAGACCAGGCCGCCCATCAAGAAGAGACCCAAGCCTCCCAAGGCGCTGCCGATGAGGGTTTTGGAGTTCATTGCACTTTCCGATTGGTTGGGATTCGGGTGGTTTTGTCCCGGATAAGGCACACCATCTGCAAGTCGGACGGCCGGAAAACCCGGCAGAACATCCCCCTCCAAGGTCGTTCGCATCCAGACGGGCAACGTGCGCCTTCAGGATCGTGAAGTGTACCGAAAAACGGCCGGAATTGCCAGTCCTGTTGATAACTCACCCGGTGGACATGACAGTCCTACATGCTGCGCCGGTACTGGCCGCCCACTTCGAAGAGCGCCTGTGTGATGGCGCCGAGTGAGCATACGGGAACGGCCTCCATCAGGGCCTCGAACGTATTCTCGCCGCGGCAGGCCACTGCCTGCAGGCGAGCCAGCGCCTGGCGTCCTGCTTCCGGATTGCGGCCCTGGAAGGCCCGCAGGTTGGCAATCTGCCGATCCTTCTCTTGAGTGGTGGATCGCATCAGGGCCACAGGCTCGCCCCCGGATTCTGTCTTCTCCGGCCCCCGGAACGTGTTCACGCCGATCACCGGGAGTTCGCCCGAATGCTTCTTGCCTTCGTAGTAGAGGCTCTCTTCCTGGATTTTCGAGCGCTGGTACATGGTTTCCATGGCGCCGAGTACGCCGCCGCGGTCGTTGATGCGCTCAAACTCCATCAGGACGGCCTCTTCGACCAGGTCGGTCAGCTCGTCGATGATGTAGGCACCCTGCAGCGGGTTCTCGTTCCTGGCCAGGCCGAGCTCGCGGTTGATGATGAGCTGGATGGCAATGGCGCGCCGCACGCTCTCCTCGGTCGGAGTCGTGATGGCCTCGTCGTAGGCGTTGGTGTGCAACGAGTTGCAGTTGTCGTAGATGGCCATCAAGGCCTGCAACGTGGTCCGGATGTCGTTGAACTGGATCTCCTGGGCGTGCAGCGAACGGCCGGACGTCTGGATGTGGTACTTGAGTTTCTGGCTGCGGTCATTGCCGCCGTAGCGGTTCTTCATGGTCACGGACCAGATCCTGCGGGCGACCCGTCCGATCACCGAATACTCGGGGTCCATGCCGTTCGAGAAGAAGAACGACAGGTTGGGGGCAAAATCATCGATGTGCATGCCCCGGGCCAGGTAGTACTCGACGAAGGTGAACCCGTTTGACAGCGTGAAGGCCAGCTGGCTGATGGGGTTCGCACCGGCTTCCGCGATGTGGTATCCCGAGATGGAAACCGAGTAGAAGTTGCGGACGCCCTGGTCGATGAAGTATTGCTGGACGTCGCCCATCATGCGAAGGGCAAACTCGGTCGAGAAGATGCAGGTGTTCTGGGCCTGGTCCTCCTTGAGGATGTCGGCCTGTACCGTGCCGCGCACGGTCTTGAGTGTGGCTTCCCGGATGGATTGGTAGATGTTCGCATCCAGCAGACTCCATTCCACGAGCTGGGCGCCATACGTGCCCAGCAGGCCGAGCCCGGTGCCGTCATGCCCGGCCGGAAGGCTGGTTTCCGGACCGGTAGGACCGGTCGGGGAATACACGGGCGCCGTGTTGCCCAGGCGAGCCTGGATGTCCGCTTGCACCTTTTCCCAGGTACCGTTGGAGCGGAAGTACTTCTCGATCTGCTGGTCGACGGCTGTGTTGAGGAACATGGCCAGGAGCATCGGAGCCGGGCCGTTGATGGTCATGGAGACCGACGTGGACGGATCGGACAGGTCGAAGCCCGAGTAGAGCTTCTTCATGTCGTCCAGCGTGCAGATCGACACGCCGGCATTGCCCACCTTGCCGTAGATGTCCGGACGCTCATGCGGATCGAAACCGTAGAGGGTCACAGAGTCGAAGGCCGTGGAGAGGCGCTTGGCCGGCATGCCCTCGGATACCAGGTGGAAACGGCGGTTCGTCCGCTCGGGGCTGCCTTCGCCGGCAAACATCCGCGTCGGATCCTCGCCCGTCCGCTTGAAGGGGAAGACACCGGACGTGTAGGGGAAGAAGCCGGGCAGGTTCTCAAGCAGCGCATAGCGCAGGCGCTCACCCGGATCCTCTACGCGAGGCAGGGCAATCTTGGGGATCTTGAGGCCGGAGAGGGACTCGGTGAACAGCGGCACGGTGAAGTCCTTGCCGCGCACCGAGTACGCGAACTCATCCGAGCGGTACTGGCGGGCCAACGCCTCCCAGCCTTCCAGGATGGCCTTGGATCGATGGTCCAGTCGGTCCCACCAGCGGGCCGCCATTTTCGTGAGCCGGTCCTCGAGCTGTTCGCGGTCCTCGGGATTCCACTCGGCCACCTGGGCCAGGGCGCCGCGGGCCTCACCCCATTTACGCGCAAAGACGATCTGCTCCTCGGCTTTCGAGCGGTAGTCCCGGCAGGTGTCGGAGATGTCCCCGAGGTAGCGTTGCCGTTTCGGGGGTATGAGCGCTTCAGCGTCGGCCTTGAACTCGGAGACGGGTTTGGCCGTGTAGGAACCGGAGGCTCGCCCGAAATCGAATCGATCATTGAGGGCGCCGAGCAGGGCCAGGTACAGGTTCGTCACGCCCTGGTCGTTGAAGTGCGAGGCCATCGTCGGGAAGACGGGCATCTGCTCGGTTGGGGTGTCGAACGCGCCGCGGTTGCGCTGGATGGTCTTGCGCACGTCGCGGAGCGCATCCTCGCTGCCCCGCTTCTCGAATTTGTTGAGCGCCACGAAATCCGCCACGTCCAGCATGCCGATCTTCTCGAGCTGGGTGGGGGCGCCGAACTCCTGGGTCATGACGTAGAGCGTCAGGTCGGTCATCTCCGCCACTTCCGTGTCGGATTGGCCGATCCCGGCGGTTTCCAGGATGATCAGGTCGAAGCCGGCCGCCTTGCATACGGACACCGCATCCCGGAGCGCCTGGCTGGTGGCGCGGTGCGCCTGGCGAGTGGCCATGCTGCGCATGTAGACCCGTTTGCCCGCCTCGTCATAGATACTGTTCATCCGGATGCGGTCCCCGAGCAGGGCACCTCCTGTGGAGCGGCGGGTCGGATCCACGGACAGGACCGCCAGGTCGAGGTCCGGGAAGTCGGTCACGAATCGCCGCACGAGTTCGTCGGTCAGCGTGGATTTGCCCGCTCCTCCCGTTCCGGTGATGCCGATGGTCGGGATGGACGCGTCCACGCGGGGGGCGCCGTCGCCGCCGCCGGGCAGGATCTCGACCTGCGAAATCCTGCGCGCCACCTGCTGGACGGTTTCAGATGCCGGCTCGAGCGCGGTCACGTCGAAGTCACACTCGCGCATCATGATGTCGATCATGCCGCGCAGGCCCAGCTGCAGGCCGTCTTCGGGGGAGAAGATGCGCGCCACGCCGCAGGCTTGAAGCGCTTCAATCTCCTCGGGCACGATCACTCCACCACCGCCTCCGTAGACGCGGATGTGCCCGGCGCCGCGTTCCCGCAGCAAATCTACCATGTAGCGGAAATACTCGTTGTGGCCGCCCTGATAGGACGAAATGGCAATGCCCTGCGCATCCTCATGGATGGCTGTATCCACAATTTCCTTGACAGAACGGTTATGGCCGAGGTGTATGACCTCGGCGCCCGCCGCCTGCAGCACGCGCCGCATGATGTTGATGGCCGCGTCGTGCCCGTCGAAGAGGCTCGCAGCCGTCACGAACCGGACGGGATGGACCGGTACGTGCCACGTCGATTCCGTCGCGGAAGCGCTTTCGGTGCGGGGCTGGGAAGAGGTCGGTGCTGTCGGGGAGGCCATCGGAAAGGCTGGATTGGTGTCCGCAGCGTATTGGTACGCGGGGCGGGGACGCAGGTTTGAGAACCGGAAGCGAAAAATAACGCTGTTAAGGCGCCGATGCATCACCGGTGACTGCTTCCGGATCCACCGCCAGCGAAAGGGCATGGGTTTCCGAAAGGGCAAACATGACGTCCCAGGCCTTGTCCTCGGGGTCATGGACCAGCGCATGCCCGGTGGTCAGATCAAGGTTCACCCGTACCCTTCGGGGCGACTTGCGTAGACCGGTCCCGTTGGCCTTGAGGACGGCCTCCTTGACCGTCCAGCAGAGGAACAGGGAACGCTCGGGGGGCAGGGCCAGCCCATGGACGTGCGCGCGCTCATCATCGGCAAGGATGTAATCCAGCAACGCCGCCGGTTTGGGGCGGATCAGTTCGAGGTCCACGCCGACATTCCGCTCACAGGCAGCAGCCACGGCCAGGTCTCCGGAATGGGCCAAGGAGAGGAACAGCCCGGAGCCGGGCGACGACAAACGACCTGAAGGCTCCACCACGAGTGGCACTCGGGACGGATGCAGGTCCAGTAATTCTGCCAACAGACTGCGAAGCGCAATCCGCCCGGCCGTGAAGCTGCGCCGGCGTTGTTCATTGCCCATGCCGGCCCGGCGGTTGATCTCCTCGTCGGTCAGGATCTGCATCCAGCCTCTCGTGGCCTCGTCGGTGAAGGCGAGGGAGCGGAAGTGCACGTCCGGGGGGAGCGTGAGG
>JAQCDI010000154.1 GCA_027620595.1 Bacteroidota bacterium
GAGTTGTACAGGGCGTTGCCGGAGGGGTCGATGGGGGGGTGAACCGCCGCTCGGCCGGGTCCTTCAGTATTGAGTTGTGCAGGTCAATACATAAGGGGTGATCAGCCCGGGATCAGCGCCGTCACGCCCAGGCCATCGACCCGGAGCACGCCTTTGTCGATGCGACTGAGGTCGGTAAACGGTTCGCCCACCTTCCAGGCCCGATCGGCCAGCGACTGTGGCAAGGGTGGAAGCGAAAACGCGCACGGGGCATCGGTCGGGTTGATGACCATGAGCAGGGTATCGCTGCCGTCCCGCTCGATGATCTGCAGGCCGATGACGCGATCATGGGGATTGGTCCAGTCGGCAGGGCGCATGTCCCGGCCGGAGGCGTGCCACCAGCGGGCGATGGCCGAGCCTTCCCGGTCCGGGAAACGCCGGAGCGATAGCAGGGGATGGGCTTTGCGGAAGGCTACGAGCGCCCGGACACGCTCCAGGAAGGCGGCGTCGACCGATGACCAGTCGTACCACGAAACGACGTTGTCCTGGCAGTAGGCGTTGTTGTTGCCCTGCCGGGTCCGTCCGATCTCGTCCCCGCCCAGGATCATGGGCACTCCCTGCGACAGGAGGAGCGTGGCCATGAGGCTGCGACGCACCGCGTTGCGGCGACCCATCACGCCGGGATCGGTCGAGGGGCCTTCGTGCCCCCAGTTGCGGGAATGGTTGGGCTCGTGGCCGTCGCGATTGTCCTCGCCGTTGGCGTGGTTACGCTTGCTCTCGTAACTGACCAGATCGGAGAGCGTGAACCCGTCGTGCGCGGTGATGAAGTTGACCGATGCCGAGGGCCGGCGAAGGGGAAACAGGTCGCTCGATCCGCTCAGGCGGGTGCCCACTGAGGACAGGGTGCGTTCCTCACCGCTCCAGAAAGAGCGGACATCGTCGCGGAAGCGTCCGTTCCATTCCCGCCACGGGGACCGGAACGCTCCGAGCCGGTATCCCTGCGGACCCAGGTCCCATGGCTCGGCAATCAGTTTCCGGGTGGCCAGGACAGGGTCCTGGCTCAGCAAAAGAAAGAACGGGCCGTCCATGTCCACGCGCTGACCGGAACGGGCAAGGACTGTGGCCAGGTCGAAACGGAATCCGTCCACGCCGAGCGTGCCGGCCCAGTAGCGGAGGGAGTCGGCAATGAGTTGCAGGACCAAGGGCTGCCGCACGTCGAGCGTGTTGCCCGTACCGGTGTAGTTGTGCAGGTAGCGCGGGTCGTCGTCCCGCGCCACGTAGTAGCTCAGGTTGTCGAAGCCGCGGAACGAGAGCGTTGGTCCGAGGCGACTGCCCTCGGCCGTGTGGTTGAACACGACGTCCATGATGACTTCCAGCCCGGCCGCATGAAGGCGGTCCACCATGGTCCGGAATTCCGACGTCGCGGCCTCAGGTTCGGCAGCGTAGGTCGGTTCGGGGGCAAAATAGCTGAGCGTGTTGTAGCCCCAATAGTTGTTCAGGCCGAGACGGGACAGATGGGGTTCGTCCCATTTTGCCTGCACCGGAAGGAGCTGGATGCTCGTTACGCCCAGCGACGTGAGGTGGTCGATCACGGCGTCGCAGGCCAGGCCGGCAAAGGTCCCCCGGAGGCGCTCGGGTACGCCGGGATGGGTCATCGTCAGGCCCTTGACGTGGGTCTCGTAGATGATGGTCTGCTCCCAGGAAATGTCGGGGCCGGGAAGCAGCGGACAGGCCACCTCCTCGGGTGCCACGCGGGCCAGGCCGGCCACCGGGCCGGAATCGATGTCCGAGAAGGTCGTGTCGTCTCCTTCTACGCTGTATCCAAGGAGCCGCGGGTCACAGACGGGCTTGCGCGCAATGTCCCGGGCGTAGGGGTCGAGCAATAATTTATTCCGGTTGAACCGGTGTCCCTGGGCGGGCTCATAGGGCCCTTCGACGCGGAACGCATAGAGCTGGCCGATGCCGATACCGGGCACGAAACCATGCCAGACATGGCCGCTGCGTTCGGGAAGGCGCAATTCGTGGGTGCAGCATGTGCCAGAAAGGTCGTCGAACAGGCACAGCCACACGGAGGTGGCGTGGGCGCTGTAGACGGCCACATTCACGCCGCCGGGGCGTGGGGTGGCGCCGAGAGGATAGGGCTTGCCGGCTTCGACGATCATGGGTGCTGGATTGGGAGGGCAGCGTATACCGTGCGCTGCCGAGTCCGTTCTCCGGATTCTTCACATTTCCGGAAGCGCTGCCGGATTCGCCTTGGAGGGCGCGGCGCGCTAGATTGCGGGCGAACCGTGACCCGAAGCCTTTCGATATCCCATGCCCACTGCATCCGCATTTGATCGCCACCTCTGGGGAGAGGGTCGCCTGGAGCGGGCCTACGACCTGTTCGGTGCCCATCCGAACAGTCAGGGTACCTGGTTCCGGGTGTGGGCGCCGCGAGCCGACGAGGTGCAGGTCATCGGAGATTTCAACGGCTGGCAGAAAGGCGCGCATGTCATGCAGCCGGTCGGCGAGGGCATGGAGCGCTTCTTCGAATGCTATGTCCGCGGGGCCCGTCCCGGCCAGAAATACAAATTCTCGATCCGTCGAGGACCCTGGTGGACGGACAAGTCCGACCCGTTTGCGCGCGAAATGGAGCCGCCCGATCCGAACGGGCACGGGGTGGCCGGTCTGTCGGCCATCATCCCGACCCGGTTGTTCGGGTGGTCCGATCAGGAGTGGATGCAGCGCAGGGACGGACCGGCCTCGCTGGGCAAAGCGGTGTCCATCTACGAGGTGCATCTCGGCTCCTGGCGTCGCGGACCGGACGGCCTCTCGCTCTCCTATCGTGACATTGCCGCTCCCTTGGCCGACCATGTGGCGGAAATGGGGTTCACCCATGTCGAATTCCTGCCCGTGCAGGAGCATCCCTACTATGGATCGTGGGGCTATCAGGTGGTGGGCGCCTTCGCCCCGACGTTCCGCTACGGGACGCCGGACGACTTAAAGTACCTGGTCAACCACCTGCACGAGAAGGGGATCGGTGTCCTGCTGGACTGGGTCCCGGCCCATTTTGCGACCGATCCGCAGGGCCTGGTCAATTTTGATGGCGAACCGCTCTTCGAGTACGAGGATCCGGTCATGCGGCACCATCCCGACTGGGGCACGCTGGTCTTCGACTACGGCCGTCCGCAAGTGCGCAACTATCTGATGTCGAACGCGCTGTTCTGGCTGGATGAGTTCCACATCGACGGACTGCGATTCGATGCCGTGGCGTCGATGCTCTACCGGGATTATTCGCGCGGCGACAAGTGGACGCCCAACCAGTACGGCGGACGGGAGAATCTGGAGGCCATGAGCCTCTTGAAGGAGGTCAACGAGATCGTGTTCTCACGTTTTCCGACGGCCATGATGATTGCCGAGGAGTCCACGGCGTGGCCGGGGGTTTCCCATCCGACCTACCGCGGAGGCCTGGGCTTCCTCTACAAGTGGAACATGGGCTGGATGCACGATACGCTGGAGTTCTTCAAGGAGGACCCCATCCACCGGCGCTACCACTTCCACAACTTCACGTTTCCGCTGGTCTATGCGTGGGCCGAGAATTACATGCTCTCGCTCTCCCATGACGAAGTGGTGCACGGGAAGGGGTCCCTGTTCGGCAAGATGCCGGGCGATGACTGGCAGAAGGCGGCCAACCTGCGGCTGCTGTTCGGGCACATGATGGGGCACCCCGGCAAGAAACTGATCTTCATGGGCAGTGAGTTCGGGCAGGGTGCCGAGTGGAATCACGACGGCAGCCTCGACTGGTGGTTGATGGATCAACCGCTGCATGCAGGGATTGCCCGCTGGATGAAAGCCATGAATGCTCTCTACCGCGAATCCCCTGTGCTGCAATACGATGGGGGAGACGGGTTCTACTGGATCGATTTTTCGGACCTGGGCAATACGGTGGCGTCGTATGCGCGGCACCGGGACGGTCGGGAACTGGTTTTCGTCTACAATTTCACCCCGGTGCCGCGCAACGATTACCGGCAAGGCGTCCCGCACATCGGCACCTGGCAGGTACGGATCTCTTCCGATGATCTGGCCTATGGGGGCAGCGGCGCCGGCACGATGGGCACGCTGGAGGCGCGGCAGGACATGACCCAGGGGCAGCCGGCCTCGCTGCAGCTGGACCTGCCGCCACTCGGGCTGCTGATCCTGGAAAAAGTGCCGGATGCGCCGGCCTCGAAAGGGAAGCGCCGATCGTAGGCGCCGCAAATTGTTCGGTCCCGGTTCAGGGAATACCGAGCAGCTTGTGCGTCTGGATGGAGAGCCGCCATTTCGGGTGCGTCAGGCAATAGGCCGTGGCTTCCCGGGTGAATCGGGCCTGATCGGGGCCATCCATGGGCTGCAGGAAGAAATGGTCGAAGTCCCAGTGGGCGAACCGCTCTGGCGGGGCCTCGGGCTGATGCCAGACCAGTTTCAGTTCGTCCCCGGAACGCTGGACGATCTCGGCATCTTTTTTCGGGGACACGCAGATCCAGTCGATGCCTTCGGGCGCCTTGATGGTCCCGTTGGTTTCGATGGCAATCTCGGCTTTTCGGGCGTGCAGCGCGTCGATCAGGGCTTTGTCGAGCTGGAGCAGGGGTTCGCCGCCGGTGCAGACCACGAATGGTTCGGGCGAACCGGTATCCGAGCGCCAGATTTCCGCGATCCGGTCGGCGGCCTCCTCGGCCGTTCTGAATTTGCCCCCGTTCGGACCGTCCGTGCCCACGAAGTCCGTGTCGCAGAAGGTGCAGACGGCTGTGGCGCGGTCTTCTTCCCGGCCGGTCCACAGGTTGCATCCGGCAAATCGCACGAAGACCGCGGGGCGTCCGGTGTGGAAGCCCTCCCCCTGGAGCGTCGTGTAGATTTCCTTGATCGAGTACGCCATGCGCCCTGCAACGGCGGCCGCGAGATTGGGTGCCCGGGCCCTGCGTTTTCGTTGGTCCTTCAAGGGGCGCGCAGGTAGATTCGGGTCACTGATTGCCTTCCAACCTATTCGAGAACAGCCATGCAGGTACAGGGACATACGTTCATCGTAACCGGGGCCTCCTCAGGCCTCGGCGCCGGAACGGCCGAACGGCTCATCGCACAGGGCGCCAACGTCATCATTGCCGATGTCAATGTGGAATTGGGGCAGGCCAAGGCTGACGCCCTCGGAGCGCGCGCCCTTTTTGTCCAGACCAACGTGGCCGACGAGGCCAGCGCCAAGAACTGCGTGGATACGGCCGTCTCGACCTTCGGCGCGCTGCATGGCGTGGTCAACTGCGCGGGCATCCTGGTGGCAAAGAAGACGGTGGGCCGCGGCGGCCCGCATGACCTCGAAAGCTTTGCCCGGGTCATCAACGTCAATCTGGTGGGCACCTTCAACATGATCCGACTGGCCGCCGCGGCCATGTCTACGAACGAGCCCAACGAAGAAGGCGAACGTGGCGTGCTGATCAACACCGCGTCCGTGGCGGCTTTCGACGGACAGATCGGCCAGGCGGCCTACTCGGCATCGAAAGGCGGTGTGGTTGGCATGACCCTGCCCATCGCGCGGGACCTGAGCCGCGAAGGAATCCGCTGCATGACGATTGCGCCGGGCATCTTCGAGACGCCCATGGTGGCCGGCATGCCCGACGAGGTGCAGGAATCGCTCATCAGCCAGATCCCGTTCCCGAAACGCCTTGGAAAGCCGAGCGACTACGCATTCCTGGCCCAGCACATCATCGAGAACGTGAAGCTCAACGGCGAGGTGATCCGACTCGACGGCGGCGTGCGCATGGGACCTCGCTAGAGGTCCCGTCGAGAACCGGCCCGCGATAACGCGGCGCACTCCATTTTTGTGAAGGACCCCACCCCCCCTTCCGGGTCATATATCATCGGAGGCATATCGCGGTTCGCCCGTATGCCTCTTTTGATATACAGCTTCGGGGCGGGGCAGGCGCCTTCACAAAACGGCGCCACCTCACGTGAAACGGCGGAACAGCCGTCCGAGCCAGCTGGTGCGGGCGCTGTAGGGGGGCTGCAAGAGGCGCAGGATCCAGGCACCCCAGCGCCGGCGCAGCACCACCTGTTCGTTGGAGAAGGCCCGGAAGCCGGCTTCCCCGTGGGAGCGGCCGATGCCGGAGTTGCCTTCGCCGCCGAAGGGCCCGAAGGGCTGCACGAACTGCAACAATGTGGTGTTCTTGCAAACGGCGCCGGTGCGCACCGAGGCGGAAAAGCGCCCCACCACGCGCTCGTCCTGCGTGTAGATGTAGGTGGAAAGGGGCTTGGGGCGCACAGCGATCCGGTCCAGGGCTTCGTCCACGCTGTCCACGACGATGAAGGGCAGGATGGGCCCGAAGATCTCCTCCTGCATGACGCGGGTGGACTCGTCGGGGTTCATCAGGATGGTGGCTTCGACCCGACGCGAATCGGGATCAAATCCACCGCCGAAAAGAACGGGCGAACCGCAGGCCCGCGCATCATCGAGCAGGG
>JAQCDI010000155.1 GCA_027620595.1 Bacteroidota bacterium
CGCTGGTCCTCTGTCGAAAATTCCACGCCCCGCTTCTTGTTGTACAGGGTCAGGATCCCGATCAAGCGCGAATGGACCTGCATGGGAACCGATACCAGCGATCGTACCGAGTCACTCCAATTGACTCCCTGGAAGCGGGGGTCCGAACCAGGCTCGTTTATGACCAGCGGTTTGCGGTTGATGTACATCCAACCCAGCAGGTTCTGATCCGGAGAATACGCTTCCCGGTCCCCCGAGCTGGCCATGGTGCGCACCAACGTCTTTGTGGGATCGGTAGCATCCTCTCCCACCATGGTAATGACGCCCTGCTCGGCTCCAATGGCCTTGATGGACCGACGGATGATGGTCTGGATGACCTCCTCGGTTCCTCGGGAGGAACTGATGGCGATCGACAGCTCGTTCAGGACGGAAAGCTCCTCGACGGCGCGTCGGAGTTGCTGGTTCTCCCGTTCGAGGGCGTCGGCGCGTGTCTGTTGGAGGTCTGACATCTCGCATGTTGTGGGTTGGGTCGCAATTTATGATCACACGGTTCCAAAGCAAACCGCGAGCCGCCTTCTACGGACGGCTTCGGATCAGGTGACGGGCTCATGCGTTGAGCAGGCTCACCCGAAAGTCCGCCTGTTCCTGCCCGACGAGGCCGGCAGCAGACGACCACCCATCGCACGGCGGCGGCATGCACCCCCTGAGGCGACTCAACACCTATTACTGGCGCTATCGCAGGCTCTTCATCCCGGGTTTGCTGTGCGCCGTTGCCTCGGCCGTCTTTTCCATCATCGTACCCATGGTGGTACGCCAGGCCATTGACAGCGTACCCCGCTTCGTGGCCACGTACCGCGCCTTCCAGGGCACCCAGCTGGAGTCATTCGTCTACGCGGATGCCTTTGCGACCCTTGCTGTTTTCGGGACGATCATCCTGCTCTTGAGCCTGGGGAGTGGCCTGTTTTCCTTCCTCATGCGCCAGACCATTGTCGTGGCCTCAAGGCACATCGAATTCGATCTGCGCAACCAGCTCTACGGAAAGCTGCAGGCCCTGTCCCACGACTTCTATCTGAAGCACGCCACAGGGGACCTGATCACGCGTTCGACCAGCGATATAGAGCACGTACGCCGATACATCGGCCCCGCCATCATGTACACGACCCGGGCCCTGGTGGTCATCTTGACGGCGCTGTCGGTCATGTTCTGGATATCGCCCAAACTCACCTGGTACACCCTGATTCCGATGCCTTTCCTGGCCGTTTCGGTGTTCTTCGTGGCCCGCATGGTGCATGTCCGGTCGGATGAGCTCCAGCAGCAGTATTCGAGCCTGACGTCCCGGGTTCAGGAGGCGCTCTCGGGGATCAGGGTGCTCAAGGCCTACGTGCGGGAGGAGAGCGAAGCCGTGGCCTTCGATGCCGAAAGCTCGGACTACCGCGCCCGAAGCCTGAAGCTGGCCATGGTGGAGGCGGCCTGGCGACCCGTATTTGTGACGCTGGTGGGTGCCTCGACACTGATCGTGGTCTGGGTGGGTGGATCCCTGACCATGACGGGGGAGATCACGATCGGCAACATTGCCGAGTACATCATATATGTGGCGCTCATGACCTGGCCCGTGGCAGCCGTTGGGTTCGTGATCACCATGATCCAGCGGGCGTCGGCCTCCATGATCCGCCTCAATGAGGTGTTCGACGCCCAGCCCTCGATCCCTTTTGAACCCCATACAGAGTACACACCGGCCATCGAGGGCCGCATCACGTTCCGCAACGCTTGCTTCCGACATGCCGACCGGGAAGAGAAGGCGCTGGACGACATCTCTTTCGACGTGCCTGCCGGGTCGACCCTGGCCATCGTGGGACGTACGGGATCGGGAAAGACTACCCTGGTCGAGATGATCCCCCGCTTGCTGGATGTCCAGGAGGGCGTGGTGGAAATCGACGGGAAGGACATCCGCGAGTGGCCGCTGGAAACCGTGCGAACCGCGATTGGCTATGTGCCCCAGGACGTGTTCCTGTTCTCGGATACCGTGGCGGCCAATATTGCCTTCGGACAGATGGAAGCGGCCGTGGCGGAGGTGGAGGAAGCGGCCAGGGAAGCCGACCTGCTGGAAAATATCGTGGACTTCCGCGAGGGCTTCGAAACCATGGTGGGGGAAAGGGGCATCACGCTCTCCGGTGGACAGAAACAGCGGACCTCCATAGCCCGGGCGCTCATTCGCCGCCCCCGGATCCTGATCCTTGACGATGCCCTTTCAGCCGTCGACGTCAACACGGAGCGCACCATCCTCGGGCACCTGCGCTCCCATTTCGGCCAGCGGACGGTCATCATCGTGAGCCACCGGGTTTCAGCTGTCCAGGACGCCGATCAGATCATTGTTCTCGACGAAGGGCGCATCATTGAGCGGGGTACCCACGCCGAACTCGTGGAACGCAAAGGGTTCTATGCCGCCTTGCACCACAAGCAGCAGCTCGAGCAGGAAGTGGAGGCGTTCCATTGAGCAGTAAGGCCGACACGAAAGGGATCGACACGCGGCTTCTGGGTCGCATCGTTTCCTATCTCATGCCCTACAAGGGCTGGGTATTCCTGGCTTTCATTACCGTCATGACGGCGGCTTACCTCGATCCGCTGGTCCCCAAGCTGGTACAGGTCACCATCGACCGGGAAATCGTGAACCGGGATATGGACGGGCTCAGGCGGATGATCGGCATCCTGTTTGCGCTCCTGGCCGCGGAGGGTTTCCTGTCCTTTGTCAACGCCTACCTAACGCAGTGGATCGGGCAACAGGCCATCTTCGACCTCAGGACAAAACTCTACCGTCACGTGCAGCGGCAGTCGTTGCGCTTCTTCGACTCCCGGCCCATCGGGCAGCTGATCACCCGGGTCACCAGCGATGTCGAATCGCTTTCGCAGGTCCTCTCGGCCGGCGTGGTCACCATACTCGGGGACTTCTTCAAGCTGATCTTCATTGCCTGGTTCATGTTCGTATTGGACTGGCGCCTGGCCCTGGTCACGATTTCGGTCATGCCGATCATGATCTATGCCACGTTCTGGTTCAAACGCCGGGTCCGGGACGCCTACCGCGACACCCGTAAACAGGTGGCACGTCTCAATTCCTTCCTTCAGGAGCATGTCATGGGCATGCGCATCGTGCAGCTCTTCGGAAGGGAAGACGAAGAAATGCGGCGCTTCACGGGGATCAATGACGACCACCAGCAGGCGCACATCCGGACCATCTTCTATTTCGCGCTCTTCTGGCCCATGGTGGATCTGGTGGCGTCTGCCGCCCTCGGACTCATCATCTGGTATGGGGGGCTTTCGGCCATGCAGGGTGGCGTGACCATCGGGGTGCTGATTGCCTTCATCCAGTATGCGCGACGCTTTTTCGAACCCATCCGCAACCTCTCCGACCAATTCAACACCCTGCAGAGCGCCATGGCCGGAGCCGAGCGCATATTCGGCCTGCTGGACACGGACATGAGTATCCCGGAGACTGACGAGCCGGCGGAATGGCCCCGCGTGGAAGGCCGCATCGAATTCGAAGGCGTCTGGTTCTCCTACGACCCGGATGTCGATCCGACGGACGACACGGCGGCGTGGATCCTGAAAGATGTGAGTTTTACGGTCCAGCCGGGACACTCCTTGGCCATCGTGGGGGCCACCGGGGCAGGGAAGACCACCATCATCAACCTGCTGCTGCGTTTCTATGACATCCAGCGCGGTCAAATCAGGGTGGACGGGGTGGATATCACCCATCTGCCGCTGTCCGTGCTGCGGCATCATGTGGGGCTGGTCCTGCAGGATGTATTCCTCTTCTCGGGAACGGTCCGGGACAACGTTACCCTTCGAAACGGCGATTTGGACGACGAAACCATTCGCCGGGCGGCGGACGCCATCGGAGCTTCCACGTTCATCGATCGACTCTCGAAAGGGTTCGACCAGGACGTGCGTGAGCGCGGCATGACCCTGTCCCACGGGCAGCGCCAGCTGCTGTCATTCCTGCGCGCACTGGTCCACGACCCGAAGATCCTGGTCCTGGACGAGGCCACCTCGAGCGTGGACACGGAGACCGAGGAGGTCATCCAGCGGGCACTCACGACCCTCATGAAGGGGCGAACCTCGATTGCCATCGCGCATCGACTGTCCACGGTCCAGCACGCCGACCAGATCCTGGTGATGCACCGGGGTCAGGTGCGCGAGCGCGGCACCCATCAACAGCTCATTGCCTCCGATGGGCTTTACCGCCGGCTCTACGAACTGCAGTACAAGGAGCAGGAAGCGGCCTGAACGCCTACCAGAGCCACATGTCGAACGTGCGGCGGTGGGCCCGCGTCACGTCGTGCCCGGGTCCCAGCAACGTGAAGAGGGCAACTCCCAGCTTGCGGGCCGCATCCTCGCCCCAGTAGCGGTCCGTCTTCAGGACCTCGATGAGCTGGAGGATGGCGGCTTCCGGATCTCCTGCGTCCAGGGCATCCAGGGCCGCCGTAAAGAGTTCCTTGCCGGCGCCCTCCGCCAGCGGTGGAGAGGACAGGATTCCAGCCACCGTTCGCACGGCCTCCGCCACCTGGACAAATCGCGGTTCGCCCGTCATGGCGATATCGGCAAGCCGAAGGGCCCGCTCCGGGTCCTCGATGGACAGCATCGCTGCCAGGTGACCCGCCGCGGATGGGTTGGTGGGCTCGAGGCTGAGTATGCGTTCCAGATAGGGGGTGGTTTCCTGGGCGCGCCCTTCTTCCATGAGGGATTCGACCTGGGAAAGCAGTTCCTTTGCTTCACCGGGCAGGGCCTTTTCCAGCCACTGCCGGATGGCGGCCTCGGGCAGGGCTCCGGTGAACTCGTCGATGACCTGTCCGCGGTGGAACAACTTGACCGACGGGATGCCCCGAACGCCGTATCGCATGGCTTCCTGTTGATGGCTGTCGGAATTCACTTTCACCAGGGTCCATCGGTCGGTCTGCTCGTCGGCCAGTTTCTCGATGATGGGGCCCAGGACCCGGCACGGTCCGCACCAGGGGGCCCAGAAATCAACCACCACCGGCTGATGATGGCTGGCGTCGATCACATCTTCTTGAAAGCTTTGAACGTCGTAACGCATAACCTAACCTATTTTCATTCCGACCAAGGTTAAGCAATTCTGAGCAATACTGATCAACTGGCGTCCAAAAACCGATACATCCGATCCAAGGTCCGCCCCCATCGGACCACGCCTTCGGAAGCCCCTGTCATGCCCACATCCATGAAACCGTCCTCGTTCTTCTCCGGATTCGTGTTCATCCTCTTTTCGTCGCTGCTTCTCTCGGCCTGCACGCAGTCCGCACCTGAAGCCGACGCGTATGACGCCGCATCCGATTCGCTGCGCTTCGAGGGGGAAACCCACCTGCGCAACATCCGCCAGCTGACGTTCGGTGGCAACAACGCCGAGGCCTACTGGAGCTTCGATGACTCGAAACTCATCTTCCAGAGCGATTGGAATGCCATCAATGACCAGGGTTGTGACCAGATCTTCGTGATGGAACTGGCCAGTGCCGGCAGCGGAGCGCCGTCCGATTACACCGAAGTCTCCACGGGGGAAGGCCGGACGACGTGCAGCTATTTCCTGCCCGACGGACGCGTCATCTACGGCTCGACGCATGCCAGCAGCGCCGCCTGCCCCGAACCGATGGCCTTTGCCCAGGGACGGTATGTATGGCCCATTTACCCCGAATATGATATCTACGTGGCCGGTCCGGACGGATCGAATCCGGAGGTACTGATCGGGGGCGATGGATATGATACCGAGGCCACGGTTTCGCCCGACGGCAAATGGATCATCTTCACATCCACGCGCAGTGGCGACCTGGAACTCTGGCGCTATGAAGTCGCCACAGGAGACCTCCTCCAGTTGACCAACACCCTCGGCTATGATGGCGGCGCCTTCTTCAGCCCCGATTCGCAGAAGATCGTCTGGCGTGCAAGCCGTCCGGAGGGCGAGGCCGCCGAAGCGTACAAAGCACTGCTGGAAAATCATGTGGTCGAGCCGTCGGCCCTGAACATCTTCATCGCGGACATCGATGGGGGCAACGTCCAGCAGGTCACGGATCTTCCGGGAGCCAATTGGGCGCCGTTCTTCCACCCGTCTGGAGAGAAGATCCTTTTCACGACCAACCATCACCAGGATGAGGGCCGCGGTCGCGTGTTCGACATCTTCATGGTGAACCTGGACGGAACCGGTCTCGAGCAGATCACGCACTCGGGCACGTTCGACGGATTCCCGATGTTCTCCAATGACGGGACCAAACTGGCCTTTGCGAGCAACCGCAATGCGGCGCGCGTCGATTCCCGGGACACGAATGTATTCGTGGCCGACTGGGTGGACTAGACGCCCCTCCATCTTCTCATGTGGCGGG
>JAQCDI010000156.1 GCA_027620595.1 Bacteroidota bacterium
CAGGTTGATGAACTGGAAGGCCTGCTCGGCAGTGACCAGCCGCGGTTCGATCAGGCCCCGATAGGTGTTGTAGAAGAGGGACAGGTCCCACGAGAACGCGCCCGGCATCAACCCGGAAGTGACACCGCGCCAGCCGACTTCGACGCTCCGACTCGTTTCAGGCCTAAGGGAGAGGTTGCGGATGATGGGCAGGAAGTCCCGGTTGTCGGTGAACCGCTCGGCAAAGGACGGCACGCGGAACCCGTCTCCGAAGGCGGCCCGGAAGGTCTGTTGCTTCCATCCCGACCAGGCCAGGCTGATCTTCGGGCTCAGACGGCGCTCGGTGTCGGTGGCATCGATCTGGTAGTGGTCCAGCCGCAGGCCGCCGACCAGTTGGAGGTGATTGCCTGCGTCCTGCTCCACATGAACGAACGCGGCCGTTTCCGGCTGCCCTCCGATCCGGTCCCCATCCGTGGTCACGAAGAAGGAGCTCTTGGTGTTCATCTCGTCCCGGGTCAGTCCGAACACGAAACGACGGTCCTCGGAAGCAAACCAGTTGCCCTGCCATTCGGCCCCATAGCGGATGCCCAGCGTGCCGTCCTGGACCGATTTGCGCTTGCCGGTCTCGTTGTCGAGCTGCTGCACAAGCATACCGAACGCCCGCAGGCGCACTTCATGGTAGAATGAAGGGCTGACCAGGTGACGGATGACCGGCAACAGTGTGATCTGGCGAACGAAATCGTCCGAGATGCCCGTCGGCGGATCGGTCGGATCGATCGGGTCCCCGAACGAGACGCGCCCGGGCTGCAACACATTGCGCGCCGAATCCCAGAAGATGAAGTTGTCCCGCTCGCGGGCCATGATACCGACAAGCGTTTCTACTCGAAGGGACGGACTCGCCTGCCAGGCCACCTTACCGAAGCCGTGGAGGACATCCCGGCCGGAGAGGGCCATGTACCCGGCATCCCGGCGCAGGGAAAGGTTCGCCCACCAGGCCACCGTGGGGGAGGCGCGTCGTGCATGGGAGGCATTGATGCCCCAGAAGGGACGGTATTCGTTGCCGTGGACCCAACCGTCCCGCCACACCTGATGCCGGACCGGATCCCACACGCCGGCGAAGGTTCGAACCCGGGTCTCGGCTGCGTCCTCCGGCATCTCGCGCGTAATCACGTTGATCACCCCGCCCAGTGCACCGCCTCCGTAGAGCGCCGATCCGGGCCCTTTGAGCAATTCCACCCGGCGGATCTCACTGGCGGGGATTGCCTCGAGGGGAACGCCGTCCGATTCCGGCGTGAGGAGGGGCATGCCGTCCACCATGAGGAGCACCCGGCTGCCCGTGTTGTAGGCGAACCCGCTGGACCCGCGGACATTGATCTGATTGCCCAGGACCTGGACGCCGGAGAGCGTGCGCAGGGCTTCGTCCAGCACCACGGTGTTGCGGCGGGTCAGTTCGTCTGCGGAAAGTACTGAGATGGACACCGGCACCGAAAGGGCCGACTGTTCCCGCCGGGACGCCGTCACTACGACCTCATCGGCCAGCAGTGCCTGCTCATTGAGCACCACGTCCAGGACCACTTCGCTGCCGCCGAGGCGCACCGTGCGGACCTCGGTGCGGAACCCGATGGCCGAAAATCGGAGGGAAACCACCCCTTCATCAAGGCCGTCCAGCCGCCATCGGCCCTCGGTGTCGGTGGCCGTGCCGCGGGACGTTCCTTCCACGAGCACGTTCACGCCCGGCACTGCCAGCCCGTCCTGGTCCACGACCCGGCCGGAAATCTGGCGGGCGTTGCCGGGCAGCGCCAGCGCAAGCAACATCGCGAGGAAGGTCAGGCGCATCATGGCGGCGGGAAGGGTGGAGGATGGGCAAAGTCTACCACGATGTCCACGGACACCGTCTCGTCGCGACCCACGCTGAAGACGCCGCTACCCGTCTCCACCAGCCCCACCGGGCGCCAGTCCAACAGGTCCGGGCCGTATTTCTGGGCGACCCCCGAGTAGAAATACGTCCCTACAGGCACGTTCTCGAGGCGGAAGGTGTGGCGATCCACGTTCTCAGGCAGCCTGTCGCTGATCACCATGTCATTGAGGCGGAAGAAATCGGTCGTGTCCCTGGGCAGGAAGCGCATGGCAATGAAACGCAGGTCCCTGAGCTGGGCAGCCTCCGGCCAGTCTCCCGTGTATACGATGGTTCCTTCGATGGCGCCCGATCCGGCGTCCTCCGGCGGTTCAAGCCCCGCGTCGCACGCTGCGCACCATCCCAGGACGACCACAAGGAGGCCTGTCAGCAGAAAAGGGAAATGGGGCTTTATGGGTACAGATCGGGACATCCTGCATGGTAGGCAGCCGAACCCCGACGATCAAGATGCGAAGCGGGACGAGGGACTTTTGGAGCCGCCCCGAAACCGCTTTATATTCAGGCCCTTTTTCGGGCCCCTGTTCCAGTCCCGACGGGCCGTCCCGCACCCACACCATCAAGCCCTGTAAGGCCGCATGAAGCTCACCGAGTTCGAGTTCGACTATCCCAAGAGTCTGGTTGCCAAATATCCCGCCGAACCCCGCGATTCCTCGCGGCTCATGATCCTCAATCGGGCCGATCAGACCATCGAACACCGCGCCTTTGCCGACATCGGCGACTACTTCAAGAAGGGCGATGTGATGATGGTCAACAACACCAAGGTGTTCCCGGCCCGTCTTTTTGGCAACAAGGAGAAGACGGGTGCCCGCATCGAGGTATTCCTCCTGCGCGAACTCAACTCCGAAAGCCGCCTCTGGGATGTGATCGTGGATCCCGCCCGCAAGATCCGCATCGGCAACAAACTCTATTTCGAGAACGGACTGATTGCCGAGGTCATCGACAACACGACGAGCCGCGGCCGCACGATCCGGTTTGTTTTTGAAGGCAGCAACGAGGAGCTCTACGAGAAGATTGACGAGATCGGGGAGACTCCCATCCCGCCGTACCTCAAGCGCGACGTCGAGCCCGAGGACCGGGAGCGCTACCAGACCATGTTTGCCGAGCAGCGGGGCGCCGTCGCTGCACCGACGGCCGGCCTGCATTTCACGCCCAAGCTGATCACGAAGCTGGAGAAAAAAGGGGTGGGCATCCTGCCGGTCACCCTGCACGTGGGGCTCGGAACGTTCCGTCCCGTGGAGGTCGAGGACCTGACCAAGCATCGCATGGACAGCGAATTCTACCATGTGACGCCGGAAGTGGCCGAGCGGGCCAACGTGGCGCTGGCCTCGCCCGACAACACGGTGACGGCGGTCGGGACCACCGTGGTTCGGGCCATCGAATCCAGTCTTTCGGCCGCCTACAACCTGAAAGCCAACATCGGCTGGACAGACAAATTCATCTATCCGCCCTACGACTTCCACATCACCGAGCGGCTCCTGACCAACTTCCACATGCCCCGCAGCACGCTGCTCATGTTGGTTTCGGCCTTTGCCGGCTACGACTTCATGATGGAAGCCTACCACACCGCCATCAAGGAGAAATACCGCCTCTTCTCCTTTGGCGACGCCATGCTGATCATCTGATCGGTCCAACTTTCCTGTCCTTTTCCGATTCCATGTCCCGATCCTCCAAGGTTGCCGTCGTCATTCCGGCCGCGGGACAGGGCACCCGGCTCGGGGGGCACCGGAAGCAGTTCCGGGTCCTCGGCGGGAAGTCGGTGCTGGTGCAGACCCTGTTTGTTTTCGAGCGCCATCACGCGGTGGATCATATCATCGTGGCCACCCCTTCGGATGCGGTCGAACCGCTGGACGCGGAACTGCGCCGGGTCGGGATCGACAAGCTGCTCCGGGTCGTCGAGGGGGGAGATTCGCGCCAGGCTTCCGTGCACCGGGCTCTGGCCGCGCTGCCGGACGATGTGGACGTGGTCCTCATCCATGATGCGGTTCGCCCTTTTGTCCGCATGTCCTCCGTACAGGCGGTCATCAAGGAGACCCGGGCTGGGGGAGCCGCTTCGTTGGCCCTTCCCATCACGGATACCGTGCGCAGGATCACACGGACGGATGGCACCGTGGTCTTCGGGGCCACCGTACCCCGCGAGCAACTCGTTCGGGTACAGACCCCACAGGGCTTCCGGGCTGACTGGATCCGCCAGGCGCATGTCAGAGCAGTGGAAGAGGGGTGGGAGGCCACCGATGATGTGGACCTGGTGCAACGTCTGGGGCACCCGGTCGTACCGGTGGCCGGCAGTGCCATGAACCTCAAAATCACCACGCCCGAGGACTGGGCGGCGGCCCTCCGGTACTGGCCGGAATGGGAAGCCGTCATGCAGGCCGAGGAGCGGGAGCAGATCGTCGGGCAGGAGACCCGTTGACCATGCGCATCGGATTCGGATATGATGTCCATCGGCTGGTATCCGGTCGTCCGCTCATCCTGGGTGGCATAACGATAGACCACCCTGTGGGTCTGGACGGCCATTCGGACGCGGACGTGCTCCTTCACGCCATTTCGGATGCGCTTTTCGGGGCGGCCGCCATGGGCGACATCGGGAGCCATTTCCCAGACACGGATCCTGCCTTCAAGGGGGCCGATTCCGTGGAGCTGCTCCGCGAAACGGTGCGCAGGGTCCGGGAGGCCGGCTTCCGCCCGGTCAACATCGATGCGACCGTCTCTGCCCAGGCGCCCAAGTTGCGCCCCCACATCGACGCCATGCGCGCCCGCATCGCCGAAGCGACAGGTCTGGATATCGGCGCGGTTTCTGTCAAGGCCACCACCACCGAGCGGTTGGGATTCGTGGGAACCGGCGAGGGCATGGCAGCCCACGCGGTGTGCCTCGTCGAGGCGGCATCCTGATGGGCGATCTGTTGATCGACATCGTGGACTGGATGTCCGCCCTGCCCCCGATCTGGGCCTACGGCATCATCCTGGGGGTGGCATGGCTGGAAAACGTCGTGCCGCCGATTCCCGGCGACATGGTTGTGGTTTTTGGCGGATATATGGCCGGCCTGGGACTGCTCAATGCGCCTTTGGTGGTCCTGCTGGCCAGCGTGGGAGGGACATTGGGGTTCATGTCCATGTACATGCTCGGCCACCGGGTGGGTACGGGGTTGCTCGAGCCAGGTCGATACCGATGGCTGCCCAAGAAACGCATTGCCCGGGTCCAGGAGAAGTTGAGGCAACGCGGGTTTGTCCTCGTGGCGGCCAACCGTTTCCTCAGCGGATTGCGCTCGGTCATTTCCCTGACCGTGGGCATGGCCCACATGCGGGTTTCCCTTACCTGGCTCTGGAGTGGAGTCAGTTCCGTGCTGTGGTGCACGCTTCTTACCGTGTCCGGAGTCATCGTGGGGGAGAACTGGGAAGTGGTCAGCGGTTGGCTCCAGGCGTGGGGCAGCGTGATCCTCGGGCTCATCATGATCGTTGTCCTGGTGCAGGTATTCCGGGCCTGGCGGGCCCGGAAACCGCCCGGGGCAGCGTGAATCGGTTTCACGGATGGTTCATGGCCCGGGCGGTTGACTTGCGAGGGGTGTCTTCCTAAATTTTACGTCTGGCCAAAAACCACGGTTCGGCCTTCAGAGCGGAGCTTGCTGGCATAGCTCAGCTGGTAGAGCAGCTGATTTGTAATCAGCAGGTCGGGGGTTCGAGTCCCTCTGCCAGCTCCGGTTAGATGGTACATTCCTCTGGCCATAGGCCAACCGGAATGTGCCGGATAGCTTGATCTACATACACGGACGGGTACCGAAGCGGTCAACCGGGCTGGACTGTAAATCCAGTGTCTTTCGACTTCGGAGGTTCGAATCCTCCCCCGTCCACACAATGCGCCCTCCGGGGCGTGTTGACTGCGTCAGCGGGAGTAGCTCAGTTGGTAGAGCATCAGCCTTCCAAGCTGAGGGTCGCGAGTTCGAATCTCGTCTCCCGCTCCACCGTCGGCCCGATATGCCGACTGGCAGGAAGACCCAGCGCAGTGCCTCTTTAGCTCAGCGGTAGAGCACTTCCATGGTAAGGAAGGGGTCCCCGGTTCAAGTCCGGGAAGAGGCTCAAACACGATGCCCGACGGTGCGTCTTCCGGAATGTGGAGCTCAACATTCCGGGTGCTGAACGGCGGTGTGCGTCCAGCGCGGTGTCCCACCGCGGGGCGGAAGGGTCCAGAGCGGATCCCTTCACCGGTGGAGCCCGAAGCCTGAACAGGCGGACCGGTTCCGAACTTCAAGAGACACCTGCAGGTAGCAACTCCAATAGGTATTCAACCATGGCAAAGGAAACTTTCCAGCGTAACAAGCCCCACGTGAACGTCGGCACGATCGGTCACGTCGACCACGGCAAGACGACCCTGACGGCCGCCATCACGACGGTGCTGGCCAAGCGTGTTGCGGGCAACGCCATCCGTTCGTTCGACTCGATTGACAACGCTCC
>JAQCDI010000157.1 GCA_027620595.1 Bacteroidota bacterium
GGGCAGGCCTTTCGAATCAGCCGTGCGTCAGGGGTTCACCAGGCCACGTCGCCCTGAAGTCGGTCAATCGATGCAAAGCCGTGCTTGAAAGTCGTATTGATCCTGGAGAAGCCTCCGACCATGTGTTTGTGAAGTCCGATGGCCGGTTGATCAAGCTCCAATTGGCGGAAATCGAGTGGATCGAGGCCCAGCGCGACTATGTCCTCATCCACACCCGTCAGCAGGATCTGTTCATCCATTCGACCATGAAACGCCTGTCGGATCGGCTTGGAGAACAGGAATTCGTGCGGGTGCATCGCTCATTCATTGTCCGCATGGACAAGATCGAGGATATCGAGGATGGCAGCATCCTCATCGGAAAGAAGGTCATCCCGCTCGGACAATCCTACAAGGATGAACTCATGAGCCGGTTGAACCTGCTTTAGGGCGCCTCCGGCGTCACCCCGGGCTGGCAGCCGTTTCTTTTGCAGTGGAGGACGACGTGCTGGCCCGCCACCGGCCAGCGGCAACAGGCCAAGCGTCATGGTCAGTGTCGAGCCCCCGCTGGACGCCATGGCGCCCAATCCATTTCGTTACCATTGCTTGAAGGAATGATCCCGATGCCGTCTCGAGCCTATGCCTCGGTGTCCTGCGACTTCAGCGGCCGGATGATCCACCAGATGATGAGGGACAGGGGCCAGACAGCAGACCGATGAGGAGCGCCACCAGCACGCCGTTGGATCCTCGTGCTGTGGCGTCCCGATATCCCCAGATCAGAGTGGCCACGTACAAAACCGGGATGAGCAGCAGCATGAGCAGTTCCGAGATTCCGATGCTTCCCATGAATTCCTCCAAGACCGATGAACGCATTGACAGACAGGGCTTCATCCTACGGAGCAAGCCCTTTTTCTGCAATACGCAGGAATGCGGCCATTGACGACGCGCTCCCTGGTCATGGCTTCCCATTCCTGTCCTGTTTGCGTACACTGGCCGGGCCCGACAAGGGCCATAACCATGAACCAAGCAGCGAGGGTCATGTCCAGAGAGGAAGTCTACGATGTATGCATCGTCGGGTCGGGTGCCGGCGGCGGAATGGCCGCCAAGGTGCTGACCGAAGCAGGTGCAAAGGTTGTCATGCTCGAAGCCGGAGGAGACTGGGATGCAGTCAAGGATGGCGCGATGCTGACCTGGAATTACGAGTCTCCGCGGCGGGGCAAGTCCACGAAGGATCGTCCGTTCGGAGAATTCGATGCCTGTATCGGCGGTTGGCAGATCGATGGCGAACCCTATACGACGGCCGAAGGCACCCAGTGGGACTGGTGGCGTGCCCGCATGGTTGGGGGGCGAACCCATCACTGGGGCCGCATCTCGCTCCGGTTCGGCCCCGACGACTTCCGCAAGAAATCCATTGACGGCAAGGGCGATGATTGGCCCATCGGTTATGATGACCTGAAGCACTACTACGACCGGCTCGACCGGATGGTGGGCATCTTCGGCAGCGTGGAGAACTTCTACAATGAGCCCGACGGCATCTTCCTGCCGGCGCCCAAGCCCCGCTGTTACGAGATGATGATCAAAGGGGGTGCCCAGAAAGTCGGCGTCCCCGTGCTCCCATCGAGGCTTTCCATCCTGACCCAGCCCCTGGGCAACCGTCCTGCTTGCCATTACTGCGGACAGTGTGGACGGGGGTGTGCCACCCGTTCCAATTTTTCCTCACAATCCGTTTTGTTGCCGCCGGCACTTGCCACCGGCAATCTGACCATCATCACCCACGCCATGGCGCGCGAGGTGCTGACCAACGACGAGGGGGAAGCCACCGGCGTGTCCTACGTGGACACGCAGTCCATGCAGGACTACGAGGTCAAGGCCAAGGTGGTCGTTCTTGCGGCCAGCGCCTGTGAGTCGGCCCGTCTGATGATGAACTCGAAGAGCAGCCGGCATCCGAACGGGCTCTCGAACTCAAGCGACGTGCTGGGCCGCTACCTGACGGACTCCACCGGCGGGGACGCCATGGGATTCTTCCCGAACCTGATCGACCTTCCGGTGCACAACGATGACGGAGTGGGCGGCATGCACATCTACATCCCGTGGTGGAAGGAGAACGACAAGTCGCTGGCCTTCTCGCGCGGGTACCACATCGAGGTGTGGGGAGGCCGCGGAATGCCCGGTTACGGGTTCGGAGGAGGCATCCACCGCATCAACGGTCAACTCGACAGTGGGGATCGGACCCGCGGGGGAGGAGGCTTCGGCGCCCAGCTCAAGGACGACTACCGCCGCTTGTGGGGCACCTACGTCGGCATGTCGGGCCGCGGTGAGATGATTGCCCGGGCCGAGAACCGGTGCACGATCGATCCCGATGTCGTGGACAGATACGGTATTCCGGTCCTGAAATTCGATGTCTCATGGAGCGATGAGGAATTGCTCCAGATGAAGCACTTCCACGAGACGGCACACGAGATCATCCATGCCGCAGGCGGCACGCCGGTCTGGGACATGCCCACCAAGGAGGACAATTACGGCATTACCCGACCGGGCCAGATCATCCACGAGGTAGGCGTGACACGCATGGGCAAGAATCCCCGGACCAGCGTGCTCAACGAATGGTGCCAAGCCCACGAAGCAAAGAACGTTTTCGTAGCCGACGCCGGTCCGTTCGTCTCCCAACCCCACAAGAACCCCACGTGGTCCATCATGGCACTCTCGATGCGCACCTCGGAATACATCGTGGACGAAGTCAAGCGGAGGAACATCTGATGGCACTCACCCGACGCGAAACCCTCAAGTTGATGGCCTTTGCGGCCCTCGGGGCCACAATTCCCGGTTGTGGACCGTCCGATATCGAACGTGCGGCAGCGCGCGTGTCGAAGACGATGCCGCTGGCCGATCGGGAGCCAACCACTCTGAACCGTCACGAATATGACACGGTGCGGGTCCTGGCCGACTGGATCATTCCGGCGGATGACCGTAGTGGCAGCGCCAGCGATGCCGGCGTGCCCGCCTTCATCGACTTCATCCTGGAGGAGACGGACGGCATCGAAGAGCCGCTGAAAGACGGCTTGAAGTGGCTGGACGACCATTCCGAGTCGACGAACGGCACCACGTTCATTGCCCTGGAAACCGCCCAACAGCGGGCCATCCTGGATCGGATTGCATGGCCGGACAATGTGGAGCCGGGACTGGAACGCGGCGCCGAGTTTTTCACCCTCATGCGGGATCTGACGGCATCGGGATTCTGGTCCAGCCAGCTGGGCGTCGAGGATCTGGGCTACATGGGTAATACGGCCAATCCTGGATGGGAGGGCTGCTCCCACGAGGCCATGGCGCACCTGGGCCTGACCTACGACGAGGCCTGAGCGGCGCGGCCCATCCACTCATCCTCGGGTCCAATCAAGAATGGCAGCACCTTGCCTGCCGTGATCCACGCCACCCCGAAGGCCCAGAGGGCGATGAATTCGGCCCAGTAGATCAGGCCATAGCTGGCCGATGTGTCGGGGTCCAACACCAGTCCCGCCAGGCCCACTTCACGGCCGTCGTGTCGAGGATGCGCTCGTGCTTGGTCCAATTGACGAGGTCAGGGGAGGAGAAGGCGTCGAAGAAGAGCTGATCGTTGTAGCGCGCCGAGAAGGTGGGGAATACGAAGTAGCGATCCCCGAATACGGCGCCTTCCGGGTCGGCGTACCAGCCCTCGACAATGGGGTTGCCGGCGGTTTCCGTAGCAGGATCTTCGGTCGGAGCGCAAGAAGAAAGTAGCAGCAGGAGGGCCGGAAAAACGTACTTCATTGGGCGCGAACGGATGGAGGGAGGCGCAATTAACGAACCTCCGGCCCCGATTACGAGTCGGCCTTCCGGATATGCTGCGTCCTGAATAGATTGGGGCTTCACCCCACAGAACCTGGCAGAATCCCATGCACCGCGTTTCCTTCCTCGCGCTGGCCGCATTCCTGGCCGCTTGTACCACGCCGGCCGCAGAGCCCGAACCGACCGCCTCCGCCCCGGAACCCCAGCACACCATCACGTCCGAGAATGGACACAACAAGTGGAGCCGGACTTTCGAACCCGTGCTGCGGGTGGAGCCCGGGACGGTCATCGAGGCCTTCCTGACTGAGGCATCGGGTGGGTATGTGACCCCGGAGACGACTGCAGAGGATCTTGATGCCATCCTCGCTGCCGGTCCGTTCCACGCCCTGACGGGTCCTGTTTACGTCAACGGCGCCGAGCCGGGAGACCTGTTGACGGTCAAGCTGCACACGGTCGAGGTCCAGGACTGGGGCTGGTCGGCCGTATTCCCGGGCTTCGGTTTCCTCCCCGACGAATTCAATGAGCCGTACTTCAAGGTGTACCGCTTCCAGCCGGGGGATACCTCCACCGATTTTGGACACGGTATCACGATCCCGTTCCGGCCGTTTCCAGGCGTTATGGGCGTGGCCCCCGACACGGATGAGTTGCTTTCCACCGTGCCCCCGCGCGCCAATGGTGGCAATATGGATGACAAGGACCTGGTCGAGGGCACCACATCCTACTTCCCGGTATTCGTCGAAGGCGGGCTCTTCTCGATCGGCGACCCGCATGTGGCCCAGGGCGATGGCGAAGTGTCGGGTACGGCCATCGAAGGGCCGCTGCGCGTGGTCTACGAGATCGGCCTGATCAAGGGCGCGGGCAACATTCCGTCTCCGCAGTACGAGAACGACACCCACTTTTCCGTGACAGGCTTCGGCGAGACGATCGACGATGCGGCCCGGATGGCCACACGCGCCATGATCGACCACATCGTCGGCGCCACGGGCATGAGCCGAACCGAGGCCTACGTGCTGGCTTCCACGGCGGCCGACCTGAAGATTGCCGAAGTTGTCGACGTCCCGCACATGCTGGTCACGATGCGCATCCCCAAGAGCATCCGGCAGTAGGGCCGGGGCTGCGGTTCGCCCGCATCTTGCTATTGGAAAAGGAGGCGCGTTTCTTGGCATCGCCACACATCCAGGCGGCGGCATGCACCCGCTTCCGCATGGGTTCTCCTCACACCCATCAGATATCACCATGACAACTGAGCGGAGACTTTTCTATGGCAGCTGTTTCGCGCTGATCACGACGGCCCTGTCGTTCAGCATCCGGGCCGGCATCCTGGGTCAGCTGGGCGCCGAAATGAGTTTTTCGGCCGAACAGCTGGGCTGGATCAACTCGATGTGGTTCCTCGGATTTCCCATTTCGATGGTCATCGGGGGACTCGTCTACCACACCGTCGGCCCCAAGAAGATCATGCAGTTTGCCTTCTTTGCGCACGCGATCGGCATCGTCATGACCATCTATTCGGGCAGTTTTGTCGGATTGCTGATCTCGACCTTGCTGATCGGCCTCGGAAACGGCTGCACGGAGGCCGCCTGCAACCCGATGATTGCCGATACCTATGAAGGCGTCACCATGTCCAAGATGATGAACCGCTTCCACATGTGGTTTCCCGGTGGCATCGTGATCGGTTCGCTCGTGTCCAAGTTCATGACGGATGCGTCCTTCAGCTGGGAGTCCCAGATCTGGGTCATCATGGTCCCGACGTTGATCTATGCATGGCTGTTCTGGGGGCAGAAATTCCCCGAAGCACGCGTGGAAGCCTCCAAGAATGTGGGGTCGAACTTCCAGGCCATGCTGTCGCCGCTGTTCATCTTCATGATGGCCTGCATGGCGCTGACGGCCATTTCCGAGTTCGGTCCGCAGCAGTGGGTGGGGCTCATCCTGTCCAAGAGCGGCGCCCAGCCGATGCTCATCCTGGCGCTGGTCACCGGTCTCATGGCGGTTGCCCGATTCTTTGGCGGCGAAGCGGTCGGCAAGCTGTCCATCACCGGAGTGCTGCTGGCATCGGCCATCCTGGGAACGATTGGCGTCTACATGTTCAGCACGGTCACCGGATCGATGGCCTATGTTGCCGCCATTGTCTACGCCCTGGGGATTGCCTACTTCTGGCCCAACATGATCGGCTTCATTGCCCACTACATCCCGAAGAGCGGCGCTCTGGGGATGTCCATCGTGGGCGCGGTCGGCATGTTCTCAACGTCCATCTTCCAACCAATCATTGGCGAATGGATCGACAGTAATCGGGCCGTGGCGGCGGCTGCCGGCCTGACGGGAGACGAATTGGAGCTGGTTGCCGGCCAGGCCACATTGGGCACCATGGTGCTCTTCCCGGCCATCCTGATTGTGCTCTTCGCCGTCCTGCACTTCTGGGTCCGGGGCCGCAAGGCCGAAGGTTCAGCCGCCCATTAGGATTCGGGCGAACCTTGATTTCCGACCGGTGTGCCGGTACGGAATGACGCGGGGCGCCCGGCATTGCCGGCCACGCCTCCCTGCTT